>CAZLEC010000021.1:0-17807 GCA_964558245.1 uncultured Burkholderiales bacterium
CGATGCCGTCGTCGAGTGGCTCGCCCTCGAGCCAGTGCGCGGCGAGGGGATACCAGCCGACGACGCGCGTCCAGACCTCGACGTCTTTCAGTGCGCGCAACGCCGTGTCCTTGGCGCTGGTGACGACGCCGATGCCCCACGTGCCGTTGTCGGCCGGCAACGTGAGGATCGAGATGGAGTCGTTGACCATCTCCAACGGTCCGGCCGGGCGGGGAACCGACCCGTCGCCGGAGCGGAAATGGCGGCCGTAATAGATGAAGCCGCACGGCTCCTTCTCCTCGATCGGCGATTGCGCGCCGATCTCGGCGAGGAGCCCGGGGAGTGTCGAGCGCCGCCCGCCGGCGTCGACGACGACGTCGGCGAGGACGGTTTCACCGGTGTCGGTGCGCACGCCGATCACGTGCGGGATGCCGGTCACCGTCGGGTCGCCGGTGACCAGGCCCACGACGGCGACGCCGCGGCGCACCGACACATGGTCGCTGTTCCCGACCACCGCGGCGATCGTCGCCTCGGCCACCGGTCGGCGCGCGGTCAACGTGTCGTACACGGCGTCGGTCTCCCGGAAGCCGCCGGTGAGCAACGGGTGGAGGTCACGGAGCGGGTTCATGCACAGTGCCCCGGCCCGTTCGAGCGCGTGCACGACGTCGGGCGCGTTCTCGTACATCAGCTGCCGAAAGCGCGGCTGGAAGAGATGGAGCATGCGGAACTGGTTGACGCCCCGGCGTTCCCATTCGCTCCACGCCGCTTCGGGGGGAGGCGGCGGAGCGGGATCACGCTCGAGCACGGTGACGTCGTGGCCGTCGCGCCCGAGCAGGAGCGCCGCGCACAAGCCAACGACACCGCCACCGACCACGCAGACGCGGGCCATGAAAACCCCTTTCCCGGAGCCACAATGCTACTTCGGCGTTCATCGCTCCCACGACGCCGGCGACCATTCGCCGCGAGCCCGAGCCACGGGCATCGTCGGCCGCCGGGCGAGGCCTGCGTATCCTTGCGCCGGTCCGAGCGCGCGGCGCACTCCAGGTGATCCCGACGACGCGTGAGCTCGACTGGGCAGCGGAGAAGAGCTCCATTTGAAGCACCGGCTGGCGGTCGCGTACGACGCCGAATCGTCGTCACCGATCGAGATCATCACGGCGGTGGGAGAGTTGTGCGACCTGATCTGGGTCGTCGACAGCTCACAGTCGCTCGGGCCGATGAGCGCGCTGCTGCCGCGACTCGGCACGATGGTGGACCTCGCCGGGCTCGCTCCGGAAGACGCAGTGGCCGCGGTCGCACGCGCGACGCCCGGCGGGATCGTCGCGTTCACCGACAGCCGGCTCCCGACCGCCTCGATGATCGCGGCCGGGCTCGGGCTGCGGTTCAACCGTCCGGAAGTGACGCGGTTGTTCCTCGACAAGCACGAGCAGCGATCGGCGCTCCGGGAGGCCGGTGTCGTCGTGCCGGAGTTCGTCGCGATTCCGCCCCGCGCGTCGCCCGAGGCGATCAGCGCGCTCGCGGGCGCCGTCGCGTTCCCCGCGGTCCTCAAGCCGGTCCGCGGCTCCGGCAGTCGCGACACCTATCACGTGGACAGTGCGGATCGGTTGGTGCAGATCCTGGCGACCGCCCTCGCCGAGCCCGCGGGGGCGGGCGAGGAGTACCTGCTCGAGGAGTACCTCCCCGACCTCGAAACGGGCGCGCAGCCCGCGTTCGGCGACTACGTCTCGGTGGAGAGCGTCGTCGCCGGCGCGGCGCCGCGACATCTCGCGGTCACCGGGAAGTTCCCGCTCGAGGCGCCCTATCGCGAAACCGGCAACTTCATGCCGAGCCTGCTCGCTCCCGACGCGGAGGCGGCCGTGACCGCGCTGGCCGGCCAGGCGCTCGCCGCGCTCGGCGTGGAGTGCGGCTGCTTCCACACCGAGATCAAGCTCACTCCCGCCGGGCCCCGGATCATCGAAGTGAACGCGAGAGTCGGAGGCGGCGGCATCGAGGACATCTTCGTGATGTCGTACGGGGAGTCGCTCCGGCGCGTCGCCGCGCTCGCGGCGCTCGGTCTTCCGGTGCCGTCCGACATCGTCAGCCGACACGACGGTATTGCGTACCAGCTCTTCGTCCAACCGCCGGTCACGGCGTACCGGTTGACCCGGATCGACGGGCTCGGAGAGGTCGGCGGGTTGGCCGGTGTCGTCGACGTGACCGTCAACTGCCGGGTCGGCGACGCCGTCGACTGGCGCCGCGGGAGCCAGGGATACGTGGTGACGATCCGCGGATCGGTCGCCGATCGAGACGCGCTACAACGCGTTCGTACGCGGATTCAGGAACTGCTTGTCCTGGAGTACGCCTGAGTCGATCGCCAAGCCATCGGCAACGGGGTACTCGCGCTCGAGATAGCCGGTGGCCGCTTCGAACAGCCGTTGCCGCGCGCCCGGAGACGCGAACACGTGATCGCCGCCGTCGATCTGCACCAGTTGCAGCCCGTCGTGCAGCAGCAGCGCATTGAACGCGTTGCCGGCAAACATCCGTACGTAGTGCGCGGTCGACTCGCCGGCCGCGAAGATCATCAGCGTCCGGATGCCCCGCGCGCGGATCTTCTCGAGATCTCTCGGCAGCGGGCTCGGCGCCTCGACGTGCAGACCGATGCGTCGTGCGGTGTTGCGGGCGACGGCACTGAACGCGACGCCGAAGCCGTCGGTGGCGCCCGCGCGCAGGAGCTCGGGGACGCGTCGGATGCTCCGCTTGAAGACCTGCGGCTCCCGGAGCGCGAGCCGCCACTTGCGCGGGTTCATGAGACCGCGGCGCAGGTCGTGCGCGGCACCGAGCCGGGCCTCCGCGGAGGTGGACGCGGTCTGGTCGGCGCCGAGGTAGAACATCCCGGGGTTGGCCATGATCACGTGGTTGATGTCGACGCCGTCGATGGCCGCGTGAAACGCGTTGAACGCGCCCGAGCACAAACCGAAGAGCACGACGCGGTCGACGCCCGTACGTTCGCGGATCCAGGCCACCGTCTCCCGGAGCTCCTCGATACGGATCGGCGCGTGCGGCTCGATCCGGGTCAGGAATCCGGCGCCCGCGCTGTCGCCGACCCCGCCGAGATCGACGCGCAGCACGTTGAAGCCGAGGCTCGCCCAGTACCGCGCCAGGTTGACGTAGAGGCGGCCGGGACCGGTCCGATTGTTCGCGCCGGTCGTGCACATCACGATCGACGCCCGACGCGTCGCCGCGCCCGCGACGGGGCTGGTCACGATCGCGAACAGCCGGTCGTTGATCCAGGCCTGCTCCTCGACGACGCTCGATCGGGGCGGGCCGGCCGGCGTGAATCGTCCCGCCGCCGGGTCGTCGATCGACAGTGTGGTCGTCTCGACGATCGCGGGCACGAGCGCAACCGGCGGGTCGGCGGTCGTTGCTTCGGGGCGCGCCCAGTCGAGCCAGTCGGCGATCCGATGCAGGGTCGCGGCCGGAGATACCGACTTCACCTCGTCGTTGGTCATGAACTCGGCGTAACCGGAAGCATGTTCGTGCTCCACGCTGACGCCCGCTTCGCCGAGCGCGCGCGCGAGCGCGTCGTTCGGAGTCATGTCGGAGCGCTCGATGAGGAGCACGCGTGGCAACTCCGAGTGAGGCGGCGTGGCGACGAGGTCGACGCGGGCGAGGTCGGCCAGCGTTCCGGCCGTGAACTCGAAGCCGCACACCTCGAGCGAGTCCTGGGGGAACCGGTCGGCGGTGACGCGCTGCACCGGGCGCGCGGCGGCCGACAACCGCGACAGCGCACGAAGCTCCCGCACGTACGTGGACCCGCTGACACACGGCCAGAGCAGCACCACACCCGAGATGCCGCCGTTGGCCGCCGCGTACAGGTGCGCGAGCGACGCGCCGGCGCGGAGGCCGACCAGCTGCACATCGGTCACGCCCCGTGCGCGCAAGACGTCGACGGCGGCCTGGATGCTGGCGAGCCACGCGTCGACCCGATCGGGTTCCCACGGCCCGCCCGCGGAGTCGCCCTCGCCGTCGTAGTCGAAGCGCAGGCTCCAGAAGCCGCGCTCGCTGAGGTCGTCGGCGAGGTGACGCAGCGCGCGGTAGGCGATGAGGCCGTCGAATCCGAGCGTGTTGCAGAGCACCACACCGCGCGTCGAGGGCGCGGCCGGCCGGTGCAGCATCCCGAAACATCCGGCGCGCGCGCGGCCGAACCACAACGCCCGCGGTGCGCCCGCGTCGCCGCGGTCGCCGGCCGCCGGGGCGGTGCTCGTCATGACCAGAGCCGCCGCCGCACGTCGTGCGGCCAGTCGTCGGGTGACAGGCCGTGCTCGGCGAACAGGGCGAGCACGATCCGCTCGATGCCGAACCCTACGCACGCGGAGTGCGCGACGGCCCCGCCGGCGCTCGCGATCTCGAACGGCACGGTCAAGTGGTCGAGGTGGCAGTTGCACGAGGCGATCGCGGTCGGCTCGTCGTCGCTGGAGACGGTCGCGAGGAGCTCGAACTTCAGGGCGCGCTCGCGCTGGCGGGCCGCGAGCATCGAACCGGCGCGGCCGAAGAACGGATCACTCGCGATGTCGGCGACGACGCGCAACCCGAGCTCGTCCATCATCTGCTGCGCGCGATCGAGCCAGTCGTCGCGAAATGCGAGCGCGCTCTCCGGCGTGCCGAGGTGCACGAACTCGTGTTGGTGGAACGCTTGCATCCGCGCCGGATCGTCGGACGGCTCGCGCCGGTAGCACGTGCCGAGGACGTCGAAGAGGCGCCCGCCCGGCGGGAGCTCACCGGAGACCATCGGGTAGATCGGGTAACACGCGGCCGGCAGGAGGACCAGGTCGGTCGGCCGGAAGTGCGTGGAGAGCTCGTCACCGTGGAGGTGGCCGCGCAGCAGCGCCGCGTGCTCTTCGGCGCCGCCCTCGAAGCCGTGGATCGACCCGATCAGCGACGGGAACGAGCGCAAATAGTCGGTGCGCTCGACGCAGTCGCGCGACACGACGGCCGGGAACCGGTACACCTCGGGGGAGTCGCTGCTCCCGGCTTGCGTGACGAAGCGATCGACACCCTGGAAAACGCGCACGAAGCTCGGGCCCTGCCCGTAGACGCCCTGAACTCGCGACGGCACGAGAATGCCCGCGCCGAAGAGCGAGTCCCGGAAGGCGGCCTGGCGCTCAGTCGTGACGCGCATCATGTTTCGGTCGGCAGTTCGTCTCGCGGGCTCCACGGAGCGCGCTCAGACATTCAGCTCCGCGTGGAGTTCCTCGATCGCGTCGCGAATCGCGGCGACCGACGCGAAGGTCTGGCGGCGCAACAGCCGCTCGGGGAACTCGACACCGAACGCGTCTTCGAGCGCGAGCATCAGGTTGACGCTCCCGTGCGACGTCAGGCCGGCGCGATAGAGATCGTCAGTGTCGGAGAGCGTCGAGACGTCGACCGCCAGCCGCCCGTGCTGAGCGATGACCTCTCGAATCCGTTCGGTGATCATTGTCCCCCCGCCCTGTAACCGTTCAAGAATCTGGCTGTTCGCGAATGGTCGCGACGACGACCGCGTTCGCGAGCCCCGCCTCGTGGGTGAGGCTCACCGACAACGACGTGATCGCGGCCTCGTGCGCCAGACGCGCGGCGCTCCCGGTGAGCACCAGATCGCACCACCCGTCGGGGTCGCGCCGCACCTCGATCGAGCGCCAGTCGGGACGCGCGTCGCGAACCCGCAGCACTTTCATCGTGGCTTCCTTCGCCGCGAAGCGCGCCGCGAGCCGCTCGGCCGACCGGCCCGGATCCCGGCCGCAGTACTCCAGCTCGTCGTCGGTGTAGACGCGCGTGAGGTATCGCTCGCCGAAGGTCGTAACGGAGTCGGCGACGTCGGCCACGGAACAGAGGTCGACACCGACCCGGATCGGCGCGCGCCCGCTCTCAAAGCGCGCCGAGAGCGATGTGCTCACCAATGCCTCCGCCTAGGTCAAGAACTCGTCAATCCGTTGGACGCGCAGAGCGTCAGCCATGAGGTTACGACCACAGAGAGCGGTTATCAAATGATCCTCAGCGGCCGGTCGGGGGCTCGGGGTTTGCCTCCGGAACTGCTTTCGGCGGCGCGGGCGCGCCGAACCGCCAGCCGGTGGGGGGCCGGACGATCCAACCGACCAGGGCGAGGAACGGGATCGCGGCCAGATCGCTGGCGTCGAGCCCGTGGTTGGTACTGAACCGGATGAGGAGCGCGCCGTGCGGGACGGGCGCGACCAGCACCCACCAGGCGGCCAACCCGAGTGCCACGACCACGACGGCCGTGCGCACGCGCCGGTGTTGTTCGAGAAAGCGGCGTAGGGCACGCATCGGTCGGCCGAGGATAGCGATCGGCTCACCGGCGCCGGCTGCGGCCGGCGCGGTTACCGTTCGCTATGCGCCGTTCCGGGTCTGCGCGTGCGCCGCGGCGAGCGACGGGCGTCTTCATCGTGATGGTCGGGCCCGACGGCGTCGGCAAAACGACCGCCGCCCGCAACGTGGCCGCGCTCTATCCGGGGACGTCGCGCTACTTCCACTTCCGGCCGCCGACTCGAGGCCGGCTCCTTTCCCTCTCCGACCTCGAGGGCGCGGGTCAGCCGATGGCCAAGAACAACGACCCCGTGTGGCCTCCGATGGGATGGCTGCGGCTCGCAGTGGCCTTCGTGCGCTTCTGGTCGGGCTACCTCGCAACGGTCCGCCCCGCGCTGCGGCGCGGTGATCTGGTGATCGGCGACCGTTGGGCCTACCCCTACATCGTGCAACCGACCGCGGTCCGGTTCGGCGGTCCGGAGCGCCTCGCGCGGATCGCGCTTGCGTTGCTGCCGCAAGCTGATGTAGTGGTGAGCCTGGCCGCGCCGCCACTGGTGATTCGAGCACGCAAGGATGAGCTGACAGTTACCCAGATCGAGCACGAGCTGCAGGGGTGGGCTCGGCTCCCGACGCCCGCACTGCACGTCGTCGACGCAACCGCAGATCCGCACCACGTCGCATCCGAGATTTTGAGCCTCGCCGGCATCGACCCCCGGCGATCGGGTGACGGGGGGCCGGGGGAATGATCCGACGGAATGGGTCACAGACCTTTCACAGCAAAGAAGCCGTTTCGCCGGGGTGAGACGCGGTTCGTTCAGGTCGACCGCGTGTTCACCCGATCAAAGAGGTTCATGAAGGCGTACCGCCACGTGTTCCTCGTCGCGATCGCCGTCTTCGCGGTGAGCGCGACGTTCTCCGCGGCGCTCGCCACGGGCGCGGCCACGATCGCTCCGGAGCGCGCCCCGCGCGTTGCCGTCGCGACGCGCGCGACGACCGTCGCCGCGCCGAAGTGGGCCGTCGCGGCTCGGCGCGTCGCCCCGGCGGCGAAGTTCCCCACGGTGATGGTGCACGTCGCGGTGCGATCTCCCGAGGCGACCGACGCGGGCCCGGGCAGCGCAGCTACGCCGTTCAGGACCATCCAGCACGCGATCGACGTGGCCGAGGCGAACAACGGTCGGGGTGTGGCGACGACCGTCGACGTGAAACCCGGCGTGTACCGCGAGTACCTGCAGTTCGAGCCGCCCAGCCGCCAGACGGCCGCGCCCATCATCGTCCAGGGCCCGTCCACCAACGACGCGATCGTGTCCGCCGCCGACGTGTGGACCGGCTGGGTGCGCTCGGCCAACGGCCTCTACACGCACCCGTGGCCCTACCAGTGGGGCCCGGCTCCCATACCTGCCGGATGGGAAGACGCCGGCGTCACGCCGATCGTCCAGCGGCGCGAGACGCTGTTCGTGAACGGTGTGCTGCTCCGCCAGGTGCTCTCGGCCTCGGCTCTCCACTCGGTCGCGGGCGGCGCGTTCTTCGTGTCCGAACCGAGCCAAACCGTGTACGTGAAGCCGCCGCACGGTGTATCGCTGGCGCACGCGCTGGTCGAGGTCGGGGCGCGGGCGCGCGTGCTCCTCGAAGACGGCCAGAACCACGTGACGATCCGCCGGTTGCGTTTCAAGGGCGCGACGACCGCCTTCGCGCCGGCCGGGATCCTCGTCGGTGTCTCGAACGTGCAACTGGACCGCGTGACCTTCGGGTGGAACAACTGGACCGGTTTCGAAGTCGACGACGGCGTGAACGTCACCGTGAGCAACAGCACCTTCGACCACAACGGCGCGATGGGCATCTCGGGCCAGCGCAACCGCAATCTCGTGCTCCTGAACGACGAGAACTCGTACAACAACTGGCGGGGCGCCTGGGGCGGCATGCGGCTGTGGGAGAACGGCATGAAGCTCTCGTCGACCCACGGCGCGCGCATCACCCACTTCGTCGCGGTCGGGAACCAGGCCCCGGGAATGTGGCTCGACACCGACAACCGGAACGTCACGATCTCGAATTCGAAGTTCGAGCACAACGCGATCGACGGGATCCTGCTCGAGGCGAATCAGGGTCCTGTGACGCTCCAGAGCAACGTCGTGTGCGACAACGGGCGGGCCGGCATCTTCGACGGCCGCACGAACAGCGTGTCGGTGGTCGCGAACCACTCGTTCGGGAACACGACCGCGCAACTGCTGTTCTCGGGCTCACCGCTCGTGCGGTCGGTCACCGACTGGCAGACGGGCGTCACCACCGACGTGCGCTCCGAGGGCTGGACGATCCGCAACAACACGTTCGGCGGGTCCGGAACGAGTCAGCTGCTCGTCGGCGGCTGGGGCGTGCCGGCTCCGGCCTGGACGCTGATGGCCGACACCATGCACGCCCGCGACGACACGTATATCCACGACGACACTTCGCGCCCGTTCTGGATTCCGGGAACCAACGAGCGCGGCAGCATCGGCAACTGGATCGCGGCGTCGGGCGAGACCGGCTCTCGGTTCTCGACCGGACGCGTCAGCTTCGCCTGCAAGTGAGCTGACGCGCGAGCGGCGCGCGGTCAGCCCGCGACGCCTGCGAGCGCGCGAAACGCGTCGAGCTCGCGATGGCCGCGCGCGAGGTCGTCGGCCTTGCCGTCGGTGAGCGCGTCGCCCTCCCCGTGATCGAGCGCGAAGTTGTGATGGCGTATCCAGAACTCGCCGGCCTCGGCGAGCTCCGCCTCGGTGGCCGGCACGTCGGCCGCAACCGCGGCGACGAGCGCGGCGACGTCGTCGTGCTCCATGGACCGAACAGCCGCCGCGTACCGGAGCACATCGGCGACCCGCGGCGCCCACTCCGCCTCCTCCCAGTCGAGCAACCACAAGCGGCCCCGGCGGTCCTGGCGGAGGTTCCACGGCGTGAAGTCGCCGTGCATCGGTCGCCAGTGCGCGGGCGTGTCGGAGGGGCGAGGCAGCACCCGGGCGAGATGATCGGAGACGTCGGCGGCGACGGTCACGATGCGTTCCCACGAGCAGGTCGGCGTGGTGGTGAGCCGGGGCACGACCTCGAAGCGCCGCCCGGTCCATCCGTCGACCTCGACTTCGCCGATGCCCGCCGGTATGCGAACTTCGGTGCTGACGAACGACGGATGGAAGCGGGGTGCGCCGGCCGGGTCGACCGTCACGAACGCCCGCGGCGTGCCGATCCGGTCGAGTCCCATCGCCGCGAACCGCGAGACCCGCCACTGCGACTGGAAGAACACCCACGCGAGGCGCTCGGCTCGCTGCGGCACCAACTCGTCGCGGATCGCGAGCCACAGCGGCTCACCCGGCGGCGGCGCGAACGCCGCGCGCTCGGCCCAGAGCCGCCGGCCGACGGGAAGGGAGAGCGGGCCGACCGCGGCGAGGCGAACCGACCGCGGAACCGATCGCACGAGCGGGTACGAGAGCGTTGCCATCGCGAGCGCGTACGGCGAACGCGCGAACCACTGCGGCTTGCGTTTCGGGAACGCCCACATGGCGTCAGGCGACACCGGTGCGCTCCCGCTCGTCGCCGCCGCGCACGCGAAGCGACTCGTACGTGTCGAGCAGGATGTCGAGCACGCGATCGGCGGTGTACGACGCCTCGTAGTGCGCGCGCCCGGCGCGGCCCTTGTGCTCCGCGATCGCTCGGTCGGTCGCGGCGATCATCCGGTTCGCGAACTCGTCGGCGGTGGGCGCCGAGAGCCAGCCCCGCTCGCCGGCGACGATCTCGGTCGACGCCCCGAGCGCGCTCGCCACGACGGGTCGTCCGTGCGCGAACGCCTCCACCGCGAACCGGCCGAAGCTCTCGGCGCACAGTGAGGGGACGATCGCGACGGCGCACGCGTCGAGCAGCTCACCCACGCGTGCCTGGTCGACCGGCCCGACGTACTCGATTCCCGGGAGGCGGCGCGCGGCCGACTCGATGATCGCTCGTTCCTCACCGTCGCCGGCCACGACCAGGCGCGTCGTCGAACCGAGACCGCTCTTCGCCCACGCGTCGATGGCGAGCGTGATGCCCTTGTCGGGCGCGAGGCGGCCGACGAACAGGAAGCCCTCGCCCGCGGCGACGACGCGCCCGGGATCGGCCACGCCGTTCGGTTTCACCGTCATCTTGGCGGGCGGGAGCCCGGCCCGGGCCAGCTGCTCGGCCGCGAACCGGCTGACCGGCAGGAAGCGGTCGACCAGGCGCCACGTGGGCCGGTGCAGTGTGAGCGCGGTGGCCATCACGACGCTCTGCGGCCGCGACCCGCGGTAGCACCCGTGCACCACGGAGGGCCAGGGCACGGCCTTGCCGACACAGTCCTGACAGCTCCGGCCGTCGCGGAAGAAGGCGCCCTGCGCGCACACGTGGCGATAGTTGTGGACCGTCTGCACCACCGGCACCCCACGCGCCTTGGCCGTGCGCACGACCCACGGCGAGATCAGGGGGAAGGGGTTGTGCAGGTGCAGCACGTCGGGCCGGAACGTGTCGAGGAGATCGCCGAGCGCGGCGACGTCGCCGCGCGAGTAGATCGGGCGAACGGCCATCTCGGCGCGGGCGGCCGGTCCGAACGACGGGATCTCGTCGCTCGACCGGAAATACGTCTCGACCGCGACGCCGGCCGCACGGAGCTGCGCGACCTCCTCGTCGACCACCTTGTTCTCGCCGGACGGACCACCGGCCGACCGGTAGCGGTTGTGGACGACTAGGATCCGGAGCGGGGGCCCACCAGCCAATATTCCCCTCCGTGGTCGACTGACTACCCGGCCGGCAGTGTACTATCCGGGTTGGACCGAGCACGGAGAGCGAGGACGTCCAATGGTGAAGCGGGCACTTGTTGCTGGCGCGGGAGGCTTTATCGGGGGTCACCTCGTGGCGCGCCTCAAAGACGAGGGGTTCTGGGTCCGGGGAGTCGACATCCAGGAGCCGGAGTTTCGCGAGACCGCGGCCGACGAGTTCGTGCTCGCGGACCTGCGGGACCGGGCCGAGTGCGAGCGCGCGTTCGCCGGCGTCCAGTTCGACCACGCCTACCAACTCAGCGCCGACATGGGCGGCATGGAGTTCATCCTCTCGTCCGAGACCGAAGTGCTGCGCCACAACGTGCTGATCAACGTCAACACGGTCGATGCCGCGGCCGAGAACGGCGTCGCCCGCTACTTCTACGCGTCGTCGGTGTGCGTGTATCGCGACATGGTTCCCGGCGAGCCCGAGCTCACCGAGGACGACGCGTATCCCGCCCAGCCCGATAACGAATACGGCTGGGAGAAGCTGTACTCCGAGCGCGTCGTGCGCGCCTACGCGAACCGCTACGGCATGCAGGGCCGGATCGCCCGCTTCCAGAATTGCTACGGACCGTTCGGTACTTGGACCGGCGGGCGGGAGAAGGCGCCGGCCGCGATCTCGCGCAAGGTCGCCGAGGCCGACGACGGCGGGACGATCGACGTCTTCGGCGACGGCACCGCCATCCGTTCGTTCATCTACGTCGCCGACCTCGTTGCCGGCGTCCGCGCGCTGATGGAGTCCGACTGCGCCGAACCCGCCAACATCGGCACGACGGAGTACATCAGCGTCGACGACCTCGTCGCAGTCGTGACTGCGGTCTCGGGCAAGGACATCCACGTTCGCCATATCGACGGCCCGGTCGGGGTGCAGTCCCGGAACTTCAGCAACGCGCGCATCGAATCGCTCGGTTTCAAGCCGCAAGTGGGGATCGCCGAAGGGATCGCGAAGACCTACCCCTGGATCGAGGAGCAAGTGCGGGCCCGCTCGGCCAGCGCCCGAGACCGCTAAGGGCGTAAACGGTGCCGAACGCCAGCGCGACGGTGTCCGTCGTCATCCCCTGTTACAACTCCAGCCGGTTCGTACCGGTCGCAGTCGCGAGCGCGCTGGCGCAGAGTGTGGCCGTGCACGAAGTGATCGTCGTCGACGACGGATCGACCGACGATCCCGCGGCGGCACTCGTTGCAATCGACGATCCGCGTCTGCGAGTCGTCCGCATCGAGAACCGCGGAGTCGCCCACGCCCGGAACCTCGGCGCGCAGCTCGCGTCCGGCGAGTACCTCGCGTTCCTCGACGCCGACGACGCCTGGTACCCGACGAAGCTGGAGCGACAGCTGGCGCGCTTCGGCGAAGAGCCGCAGCCGGTGGCCGTCGGCGCCCAGATGCACCACGTCGGCTCCCGCGGCGCGGCCGTCGGGATCACGGGTGAGCGCGACCTGGGCGACGACCGCCAGCAACTCGTCCGCGCCGCGCGGCTCATGCCGTTCGCCATCTCCTCCTCGGTGGTCTCGCGCGCCGCGTTCCACGAAGTCGGCGGGTTCGACGAGTCGCTGCACCAGGCCGAGGACCTCGACTTCGTCGCGCGACTGGCAACCCGAGGGCCGCTGCGGATCGTCGGAGAGCCGCTCGGGACGTACCGGGTGCACGCCGACTCCGCCAGCGCGCGGCACTACCGGCTGCAGCGGCAGGGAACGCGATTCGTGCGCGAACGACTTTCGGTTCGCGAGGCGGGCGGCGAGCTGACGTGGCAGGGTTTCGTCGCGGCCCGTCCGCGCGGCTCCGCTCGCGAGTGGGTCGACGATACGGCGCGGTCGCTCTACCGGAGCGCCGGCGTGCTCGCCGCCGAACGGCGCTATCTCGCCGCGGGTTGGCGGCTCGGCGCCAGCGCACTGCTGCAACCTCCGTACGTGATTCGCAGGCTGCGCCAACAGCGCGCCGCCGGCTTCGCGCGGGGAGGTGGCCGCGATGGAGCGCATTGAGCACTCGCCGGCCGCCAAGGCCGCGATCGCGGCGAGTTGGACGACGATCCTGCCCACGCTTTCGACAACCCCCGAGTTCATGGTGTGGAAGAACCTCGATCGCGCGCTCGCCGGTCAAGGCGACGTCGACGCGGCGTGCCCGGCGGCTCGCCGCGAAGTCGTGACGGCGCGCGCGCTCGACGTCGCGCGGGAGCGTTCCGCTTATCAAGTGGCGGTGATCTGCGACCACCTGCCGTGGAACCGGCTCGTGACGTTCTGCGACGAGGAGTGCTTCCCGAGCATCGCCGAGCTGCATCTGTGCCTCCAGCCGTTCCGTCGCGGTGTGCCGTGGGCGGAGCCGTCGTCGTTGTTGAGCCAGTCGATCGTCGATCCCTCCGGGATCCGCCGGGCGCGTCCCGCGGCCGAAGCCCTCGTCGGCCTCGTGACGCACGGACTGTCTTCGACCGGGCTCCCGGCGTTCGGACCGGGCGAGCGGGCGACGGTTCGCGCCGCGCTCCGATCCGACTTCGGCGGCATCGAGCCGGCGGTCGCCGCGCTCGTGCCGCGTGCGATCCGCCGCCCCGTGCG
The DNA here is from genome assembly GCA_964558245.1 of uncultured Burkholderiales bacterium. GTDB lineage: Bacteria > Actinomycetota > Acidimicrobiia > IMCC26256 > PALSA-610 > JBBQER01. The sequence continues at coordinate 13,590 of CAZLEC010000021.1, forward strand.
CGACCTCGCCGTGGCGCTCGCCGACGACCGGTGGAAGCGGGTCAGCGCGTTCTTGGCGTTCTGGGGATTCGCGGCGCTGTCGCTGCAGAGCCCTTCGAAGATCCTCACGCGGCTCAAGTCCAGGGACGTGCTCGCGAAGCCGTGCCCGACGATCGCCGCGACCTCGAGAGGCCGCGTCGTCGACGTGCGGGAATCGCCCACGATGGAGCAATTCCTGACCGACGCCGCACGCGGCGGAGACACGGTCGTGCGGCTGAGATGAGCGCCGAACCCGGAGGTCTTCGTCCGAAGGTGCAGCACCTCGCAACGCTGGCGCGGCGGCGAGCGCGTGGTCTCCCTCGCTCGTTCGACGAGCTCGAAGCCACGCTGTCGCTCATGTCCGATCTCCGCCGTTGGGGTTGGCACGACTCCGTGCGCGCGCACCGGGCCCAGATGATGGGTGAGCCGGTCCCGTGGCTGACGTATCCCGCGGTCATCGCGCTCGGTCGCGCGCTCACCGGCGCGGAATCCGTGTTCGAGATCGGCGCCGGTGTGTCGACGCTGTGGTTCGCGGCGCACGCGGCGTGCGTCGTCTCGCTCGAAGGTGACGCGGCATGGGCCGCGGAGCTCCGGCCGCGACTTCCCGAGAACGCCGAGTTGCTCGTGCACCCCTACAGCGACGCCGAAGGGTTCTTCGCCAAGCTCGACGGCGTCTTCGGGTCGTTCGACGTCGTGCTCGTCGACGGCGGACCGGACCGCAGCCGCGTGTGTCGCCGCGCCGCCGACTTCATCGCCGACGACGGCCTCATCGTGCTCGACAACAGCGACGTGTCGGCGTATCAGCCCGGCATCGACGGTCTCGCCGAACGGGGCTTCCACCGGATCGACTTCCACGGCCCGGCCCCCGCCACGCGTTACCTCGGGTGCACGAGCTTCTTCTCGCGCCGCCTCGATCGCTGGTCGCCCGGGAAGGGATCGGTCTGGCCGCGGCCGATCTACGAGGCCGACCGCTAGATCGAGCGATCGCCCACGGTCACGAGATCGCGTCGGCCCCGACCGCCGGCGAGATGCGTTTGCGGGCCAGCACCCTGCGGGCCTGGAGCCACGACAGCCACGCGAAGAGGCCGCCGGCGAGCGCGCCCGCCCACGCCGCACCTTTGGCGCCCCAGTAATACGCGCCGACGGTGGCGCCGCTCACCGAGACCACGAGGAGCGCGACGCGGAGCGCGAGCGTCTCCTTCATTGCCTCGACGATGCGCATCTGCAGGACCGAGCCGGTCATGAGCCCCGAGAACGCCAGCGCGAGCGCGATCGGGATGATCACCTGGTGCGCGGGAAGCCAGTTCTCGCGCAGGAGCGCTTCGCCGATGGAGTTGGGAAGGAAGTAGGCGACGAGCCCGACGAGCAGCGCGGACGCGGCGATGAGCGAGCCGACGAGCATCGCCAGTCTCGACATCCGATCCGGATCGCGCACGTAGACGCGCGTCAGCTCGGGGAGGGCGATGATCAGCACGCCCATGTAGATCACGCCGAGGGGCCCGAGCACGAGCTGACCCGCTCGCAGCGACGCGACACTCGTCAGGCCCGCGACCGCGGCGACACCGAACACCATGAGCTGACCCGAGCCCGAGGTGGCGAAGAACTCCAGCGAGAGCATGGGCCCGATGTCGCGGTGCGCGACGAGCCAGCGCAGGCCCGCCGCGATCGACGGAACCGCTCGGGCTTGCACGAGGCCCCACGCGCCGGCGACGCACGCCGCCAGTCCCCAGCCCAGCACGTACGGCGCCGCGGTGTGGACGCCGTGGATGTAGAGCGCGGCGAACGCCACGACCTGCGCCACCGCCCAAACCCCGTCGTTGAGCGCGGCGGCCGCCGGGCGCGAGAAGGCGAAGAACACGAACCGCCAGGCGTCCTGCAGCAGCAAACCGGGCACGGTGACGGCGAGCGCGAGCAGCGCGGCTTCGGTGCCGCCGCGCGCGCACACGGCGACGACCGCGAGGATCGCCCCGGTGGTGATCCCGACGACCAGCGCCAGGCCGGTCGCGCCCGGGACGGCGGCGTGCTGGTCTTCCGGTGGGGCGGCGCTGAAGCGGATCGTCAACGGTTGTGAGCCGAGCGCGCGCGACAGGTTCAGGATCAGGAGGTACGCCGCGAACACGAGGCCGAACGCTCCGAACTCGCGAGGATCGACGGCGCGCGCGACGAACACCGACAGGCCGAAGTTGGTGATGCTCGACAGCGCCTGGTCGCCCAAGCTCCAGCCCGCGCGGCGACCGACGGGCGATCGCGCTCCGGAGACCAGTTCGCGCGGTCGCATCAGTGCGATGGTGAGTCGGCCGGTGTCTTCGGGTCCGCGGCGCGCAAGTTGTCGAGCTGCTTGCGCAGCGCCCACGTCGGGTTCCGGCCGTTGAGATAGAAGCGCAGCATCTGGCGTTCGACCATCCGTACCCGCGCCGACGGCGACGCGTACCGCTCCTCGACCTGGCGGCCCTCCTCGATCTGGCGCGGCGAGAGCGACATCGTGAGGTTCCCGCCGTGACGCCGGAAGCAGGCGACGGTCCGGGGCACCGCGCTCCAGGGTGCGGTGTCGAGCGCCTTGCAGAAGAAGTCGTAGTCACCCGCGTACCGGTAGCTCCGGTCGAAGCCTCCGAGCCGGTCGTAGAACTCCCGCGTGACGTAGGTGGCCATGTGATTGATGCAGCACCATCCGAGCGACGCCATCATGCGCCCCGTCATCCACCGGGGCGGGGGAGCGATGTCGCCGAGCGACTTTCCGTTACCGTCGATCCATCGGAAGCCGCCGACCAACCACGGCCGGCGCTCCTGCTCGTATCGCTCGACGACGGCGTCGAGCGCGCCCGGCAGCAGCAGGTCGTCGGCACCGAGGTACCCGACGAGCTCGCCCGACGACGCGACCGTCGCCTTGTGCGCGGCGTCGAATGCGCCGTCGTCCTTGCCTTCCATCACGGTCGCGCCGAGCGATCGGGCGAGCTCCACGCTGCCGTCGGTGCTGCCGCCGTCGATGACGATGTGCTCGACGGTGACGCGTTCGCTCGCCTGGGCCTGCACCGATCGGATGCACTGGTCGAGGTAGTCGATGGCGTTGAAGGTGGGGGTCACGACGCTGACGATCATGGGGTTCCAATCCGCTCGAAGCCGAGGAAGCGAACGAGCTCGCCGTTCGTCAGGTACCGAATGGCTTCCTGCCCGGCGAGCAGCTCGACGAGTGTGCGCGTCACGTCCCAGAGCCCGGCCTCTTCGAGCTCCCACGAGTGGCCCCAGAGGTGCAGGACGCCGCCGTCGGCTCGTAACCGCTGCAACAGCCGGGCCGTCAGGGTGGAGAGATCGGTCGCGGCGCCCATCCGCGTGACCCACGCCGCCAGGCCGCTGAGGTTGCGGCCCTTGAGCGCGTGGCGAACGTGCACGCCGCGCGTGTGGGGATACACCTGGAAGGTCACCGGCATGCGATAGCGATCGAACCGCGTGCCGGTCCGGAGCCCGACGGTGGTGCGCCCGCTCTCGTAACCGCTTTCCGCAACGAGCGCCGCGGTCGCAGCCGAGAACGACCCGTTCGGGTAGCAGAAGCTCGTCACGCGGTTCTGCAGTATCTGCTCGAGGCGGTCCTTGCTCTCGGCGATCTCCCGGCGTGCCGTCGCCGCCGGAATCCGGGTCACCTCGACGTGATTCACCGTGTGGCTGCCGATCTCGACACCGACCGCCTGCAAGTCGCGGAGTTGGAGCGGAGTCATCAGCGGATGGCCTTCGCGATGGATGGGAACGTAGAACGTCGCGGCGATGCCGGCGGTCGTGAGCATCTCGGCGAGCTTCAAGTCGAGCGGATCGCCGTCGTCCCAACTCGTCGTGACCACGGTCGACCGTGCGGGTGGAGTCGTCATCGGTCCTCGGCGAGGTTGGTGCCGAGCGCCGCGCGTCGCGGCTTCGAGACGGAACCGGTGGGCTCCGGTCGCAGCGTCATCATGAGCGAGTAGATGAGGAAGATCGACGCGCAGATGCCGAGCTGGCTGAGCTCGGGGTTGAAGAAGGCTCCGGAGAGCGCGCAGTTGAAGCCTATCAGGAGCACCCGGGCCAGGTCGCGCTGCGGCCGCGATCCCTGGTCGGAGAGGAGATGGATACGGCGGATGACGATGACATTGGTCGAGATGATGAACGCGCCGAAGAGCAGGAGTCCGGCGAGGCCGCCGAGGAGCAGCATCTCGAGGTAGTCGTTGTGGGGTTCGA
>CAZLEC010000022.1:0-17728 GCA_964558245.1 uncultured Burkholderiales bacterium
AGCATCGCCAGGTTCGTCTTGCCGCAGGCACTCGGGAACGCACCGGCGACGTAACGCACCTCGCCGGCGGGATTCGTCAGCTTGAGGATCAGCATGTGCTCGGCGAGCCAACCCTCGTCGCGTGCCATCACCGACGCGATACGCAGCGCGAAGCACTTCTTGCCGAGCAGCGCGTTCCCGCCGTAGCCCGAGCCGTACGACTGGATCTCGCGCGTCTCGGGGAAATGCACGATGTACTTGTGCTCGTTGTTGCACGGCCAGGGCACGTCGGCCTGACCCGGCTCGAGCGGCATGCCGACCGAGTGGACGCACGGAACGAACTCACCGTCGGCGCCGAGCACGTCGAGCGCGCCCTTCCCCATGCGCGTCATGATCCGCATGCTGACCGCGACGTAGGCCGAGTCGGTGAGCTCGACGCCGATGTGTGCGATCGGCGAACCGATCGGGCCCATCGAGAACGGCACGACGTACATGGTGCGCCCGCGCATCGCTCCGGAGTAGTGGCGCAACATCTCGGCCCGCATCTCGGCCGGGTCCCGCCAGTTGTTGGTGGGGCCGGCGGCGTCTTCGGTCTCGCTGCAAATGAAGGTGCGGTCCTCCACCCGGGCGACGTCTCCGGGGTCGCTGCGCGCGTAGAAGCTGTTCGGACGCAGCTCCGGGTCGATCGGGTCGAACGTTCCCGACTCGACGAGCGCCGCGGTGAAGGCCTCGTACTCGGCGTCCGAGCCGTCGCACCAGTGCACACGGTCGGGGCCGAGGATCGACGCCCAGTGATCCACCCACTCGACGAGCTTGCGATGCGCCGTCGGGGGATCGGTCACGGGCGGGATCGTGGTGGTCACGGCGATACGAGTCCTTCAGGTCGCTCGGGTGGCCATCGCCGTCACCGAGACGCAACGAACCGGGTATGGAATCGTAGGCGCACGCTGGTATGCGCGCCGAAATCGGAGCATCTCGCCCGATCGGGGCGCGGGCGCCCGGGCTACGCTGCGCCCGTTTCCGGCTCGAGGTGGCCCCGAACGGCTCGAGGAGAGAAGCGATGACCGTCAGCTCGTACATCCTGATCCAGACCGAGGTCGGCAAGGCCTCGGCCGTCGTCGCCGCCGTGCGCACGCTCCCGGGAGTCGTGCAGGCCGACGACGTGACGGGCCCCTACGACGTCATCCTGCGGGCGGAGGCCGCCTCGATCGACGAGCTCGGTCGCATGGTCGTGTCGCAGATCCAGCTCGTCGAGGGCATCACCCGCACCCTGACCTGCCCCGTCGTTCACCTGTAACCGCCGAAGCGTCTGTGGCCCACACTGCGTGGGGCGCACCGACGCCTCGGGAGTATCTCAGGGGCACGGCAGGCTCGGCGCATGGATGACGGCACGAACACGGATGTCAGCACCACCGCCGACCGCTCGGGCACGTTGTCGAAGGCCGGCGTCGACTTCGACCGGCGGATGCTCGAGCTCGCCGGGCATCAGCACTCCGTGGTCACGCGCGAGCAACTGTTGGAGTTCGGCTCGCGACGGCACGTCGAGCATCGCCTGAAGAAACGGCTGCTCGAGCATGTGCACGACGGTGTGTACCGCCTCGCCGGCTCTCCGAAGAGTTGGCATCAGCAGTTGCTGGCTGCAACCCTTGCGAGCTCGGGCGCGAGCTGTGTGTCGTTCCGCGCGGCCGCCGAGATGTGGGGATTGCCCGCGGGCAGCGAAATCGTCGAGATCACATCGCCCCGTCATCGCCGAGTGCAGTTCGACAACGTCGCGACGCACGAGAGTCGCTTCCTGAGCGACCTCGACGTGACCTGCCTGCACGGCATCCGCGTGACCCGGCCGGCGCGCGTGATCTGCGATCTCGCCCTCCTCGTCGCGCGCGGCGAGCTCCGTGCCAGCACACTCGAGCTTGCGCTGCACGAGGCTCTGCGTCGTGATCTCGTGGACGTTGCCCGGGTCTGGAAGGAATGGGAACGGCTCGGCGCGGTGCTGCGTCCGGGTGGCTGGGTCGTGAAGGAGCTCCTCGCCAACTTCGTGCCGCCGGTTCGACGGACGGAGAGCACTCCCGAACTTCGGCTCCTGCAGCTCCTGCGCGCCGCGGGCGTCCCGGAACCGGTTCCACAGCATCGCGTCGACCTGTCGTCCACCCGTTGGGCGCGACTCGACTTCGCATGGCCCGAAGCGAAGGTGTACTGCGAATTCGATCCGTACAAGTGGCACGGCGGACGCGACAAGTACATGCGCGACACGACCCGCCGGCTCGAGCTCGCCGAGAACGGATGGTTCGGCGTTCCGGTTACCGACGACGAGCTCGACTCCGGGGCCCACCTCGCCACCCGCCTGCTCCGCCAGCACCTCGCCCGCGCCGGATAGCGGCGCAGAGCCTCCGAGGCGTCTGTGGACCACACGATGTGTGGTCCACAGACGCCTTACGGGTTATCGCTGGCGGCCGGCGCGGCGGATGCGGCGGGCGTGGCGCTCCACGGCCAGGTCGATCAGGCGATCGAGCAGCGCGGAGTACGACACACCGGTCGCCCCCCACAGCTTGGGATACATCGAGATCGGCGTGAAGCCCGGGATCGTGTTGAGCTCGTTCAACAAGAACACGCCGTCGGCCCGCAAGAAGCAGTCGACCCGCGCCATCGCCTCGCACCGGCACGCCTCGAACGCCCGCACCGCGAGATCGCGCACCTCGAGGGCTTGCGCGTCGGGCAGCGGCGCGGGCACGAGCAGCTGCGCCTTGCCGTCTTCGTACTTGTCGTCGTAGTCGTAGAAGTCGGCCGCCGGGATCACCTCGCCGGGGACCGACGCCTCCGGCGGATCGTCACCGAGCACCGCGATCTCGATCTCGCGCCCGACGATTGCCTCCTCCGCGATGATCCACTCGTCGTAGCCGAAGGCGTGCGCGATCGCGCTCGTGAGCTCCGCTCGCGTCCGCACCTTCGACACACCCACCGACGAGCCCATGTTCGAAGGCTTCACGAAGCACGGCAGCCCGAGCTCGCGCTCGACGCGGTCGGCGAACTCGCCCGCGTCGTGGGTGTCACGAAGCGCGAGGTAGCGCGCCTGGGGCAGACCGGCCGCCGCGAACGCGCGCTTCATCATGATCTTGTCCATGCCGACGGCGGAGCCCAACACGCCCGCGCCGACGTAGGGCAGCCCCGCCAACTCGAGCAGTCCCTGCACCGTTCCGTCTTCGCCGTACGGTCCGTGCAGCAACGGCAGCACGACGTCGACGGCGAGCGGTGAGCCGCTGCCGAGCTTCACCAACTCGGCCCGCCCCGGTTCACTCGGCAGCTCCACCGGCGAACCCGACACCGCGAAGGCTGCCGGCAGCGCGTCGCGCGCGCCTTCGAGCTGCGCGACGGCGTCGTCGGCGAGCAACCATCGACCGTCGGTGGTGATCGCGACCGGCACGACGTCGTACTTCGACCGATCGAGCGCGCTCGCAACCGCGACCGCGGTGGCCCGGGACACGTCGTGCTCGGCCGACCGGCCGCCGAAGAGCAGGAGCACGCGCCGGCGGGTCACTTCCCCACCACTTGCAAGACCGCACGGATGCCGAGACCCATGATGAAGAGCCCGCCGAGCCCGTAGGCCAACTCCATCCAACCCTTCGCGCGCCACACGTACCGGTAGGAGTACAGCAAGCCGATCGAGATGAACGACACGAAACCGTAGAACATGTGAAAACGCGGGGGCTTGAAGTTCTGCGCGGTCACGAGCAACACACCGAGGAACACCTGGATCAACATCATCGCTTCGGCGATGATCGTCGGCCACCAGAGCCAGCGCGTGCGCAGCCGGGGCCACTTCCACGCGCTCAGCGTGTACGCACCGGCGAGAAAGTTCGCGACGATGGCCGCGTAGCCCCACGCGCGGTGGACGTTGAGGAGCACGCCGGCGACCGTCCCGCCGCGCGCTACAGCGCCTGGTCGTCGTCGGCGGCCGGGGCGAACGCCGACTCGCCGCCGCGTAGCACGTTCTTCAAGACCTTGCCGGCCGGATTGCGCGGCAGCGGCTCGCTCCTGATCTCGACGTACTCGGGCACCTTGAAGTCGGCGAGGTGCTCACGACAGAACGCGCGGATGTCGGCCTCGGTCGCCGTCGACGCGGGCTTCAACTGCACGACAGCCTTGACTTCCTCACCGAGTGTCTTGTGCGGCACCCCGACGACCGCGGCGTCGATGACGTCGGGGTGGTCGAACAGTACGTTCTCTACCTCGACGCAGTAGACGTTCTCGCCGGCGCGGATGATCATGTCCTTCGCGCGGTCGACGAGGAACAGGAAACCGTCGGCGTCGAGGTAGCCGACGTCGCCGGTGTGGAACCAGCCGTCGGTGAACGCGGCCTCGTTCGCGTCGGGCCGGCGCCAGTAGCCACGGTTCATCACGGTGGGGCCCTTGATCCACACCTCGCCGCGCGCGCCGGCGGGCGCGTCGAGCCCGGCGTCGTCGACGACGCGCAACTCGATCGTCGGCGCCGCGCGCCCGACCGAGCCGGGATGCGCGAAGTAGTCGTCGCCACCGTGCGCGGTCGCGACCGACGCGGTCTCGGTGAGCCCGTACGCGGTCGTGAGCGTCTTGCGGAGGTTGGGGAACACCTCTTCGATGCGCTCGACGAGCTCGGGCGCGGCCGGGGCGCCGCCGTAGGACGCCCGTTTGACCGACGAGAGGTCGTACGAGCCGAGGCTCGGCGATTCGAGGATCCGCCACATCACGGTCGGAACTCCCCCGATCGCGGTGACCTTCTCGCGCTCGATGAGCTGCATCGCCGTCTCGGGCTCGAACCGGCCGGGCGGCATCAACACGACCTTGCCGCCGGTCGCGTAGTTCACGGTCATGGTCGACAGGCAACCGGTCACGTGGAACAGCGGCACGACCAACAGCGAAGCCGACTGGACGCCCGCCTCGGCTTCGGGCGGCGGCGTGCCGCGCATCGCTGCCGCGATGCCGAGCACGATGATGTTCGAGAGATTCGCGATCACCTGGCGGTGCGTGAGGGTCGCGCCCTTCGGCTTGCCGGTCGTGCCCGACGTGTAGATGATCGCCAGGAGGTCGTCTTCGTCGAGCGGCTCCTCGCGCAGCTCGGCCGGCCCATCCGCGAGCTCTGCGAACGGTCGCGCCTCGGCGGGCGCGTCGCCGATCACGAACACGTGCTCGACCGACGGGATGCCCGACAGACGCGGGCCGATCACGCCCAGCCGGCGCTCGTCGCAGATCAACACCTTGGCCTCGGAGTCGCTCAGCCCGAACTCGAGCTCCTCGGCCTTCCACCAGGCGTTGAGGGGCACGACGACCGCGCCGAGCAGCGCGCAGGCCCAGAACGTCACGACCCAATCGGGATTGTTCGCCGAACACAACGCGACCCGATCGCCGACGCGGATGCCGAGCCGAGCCAGCGCCGCCGCCACCGCCCGAGCGCGCGCGTCGTGCCGGCCGAAGGTGAGGCGATCGGCATCGTCGGCGCCCTGCACCACGAAGTCGAGGTCGGCGCGCGTCGCGCTCTGCGCCACCAGCTCACGGAGGCTGCGCATCCGTTGCGCGTACACCTGGGTGTCGACACCGAGCACGTCCTCGTGGACGATCTCGAACGGGCCTCCGGGACCCGTGAGCTGAGCGAAGACGGGATCTGGTTCAGCCACGGCGGCGAAGACTACGACCTGGCCCGAGCGGCCGGTCTCCGGGAGCTCCTCAGTGGGCCGGATCCGGCGCGACCTCGTGTTGCACGACGTCGAACGACCACAGCTCGCTGCCCGTGCCGACCGGCCCTCCTTTTGCGTGGCCGGCGTGACCCTGCTGGAACGCCTGGCCGTTCAGCCAGTTCTCGAAGTCGGCCTGCGTGCTCCAGCGCGTGTACACGAGAAAGACGTCGCGGTCGTCGGTCGGGCGCAGCAACTCGAAGGCCTCGAAGCCGGGCATCTTGGAGACTTCGCCGGCCCGGTTCGCGAAGCGCGCGACGAGCTCGTCGGCGCGCTCGGCCGGGACGGTGATCGCATTGATCTTGACGACGCTCACGTCGGTTCCTCCGGGGGTCGGGAGCTGCATTGTCGCGGGTCGCAGCCGGAGCTGCCGAACCGACGGGGCTCAGGGCTCGTCGCCGCCGTTCTGCGACCTGAGGAATTGCTCGATCTCGGCCACGAGGTCACCGGTGCTGCCCTCTTGGCGTTCGTCGATCTGGTCGACCACCGACTTCACGTCGGGGCGCGCCGCGAGCCCGGCTTCGACGCGGCGCAGGTAGGCCTGACTGCGGTCGTCGAGGGCGCGCAGGTCGAGATCGAGGTGGTACACCTCGACGAGCCGGCCGAGCAGCGCGCGGATGGCCGGCGGCGACGGCGAGCCCGAGACGTACTGCGGGACCTGTGCCCACAGACCCGAACCCGGGATGCCGGAGTCGCCCAACGCGCGCAACATGACGGTTTGGAGCCCCGTCGGGCCGGCGTAGTCGGGACGCAACGGCACCAACTCCTGCGCCAGCGATCGTTGCGTCGCCGACGCGGCGATCACGACCGCTTTGCGGTGCGAAACGAGCGCCGGGATGCCGCCGAGCGTGACCGCCTGGCGCACGCCGAGCCGCCGAGCCGCATCGACGACTGCCGACGTGATCGTCGGCCAGCGCAGCGACGGCTCCGGGCCCCGCGCCAGCACCACGTCGCGGCCCGCGCCCTCGCGCCCGCCCGAGATGCGACCGCACTCGAACGTGATCCGCGGCCAGTCGATGACACGGTCGCTGCCGTCCCAGCGCGCGACCGGTCGCGTCTGTTGGAGGTCGGCCATCTCCGTGACGTCGATCGAGCCGAAGACGCGAGCACCCTCGAGCTGCTCCGACAGGGCGGCCATCGCACCGGCACCGGCCCCGCCGGCGTCGACCCAGCCGCTCAACGCCACGACGATCAAAGGCTCGGTGAGCTCGGGCCAACGCTCGACGGACAGCACCCGCGCAGCGTAACCACGTGGACGCCCCGGCCGAGTCCACTCGGACGACGGTCCGGGCGGCCGGATCCGCGCCTGGCTAGCTTCGGCCCATGCCGACGGATGTTCGTTTCGGGGTTCACTCCGGCCTGCAGCACACGACCATCGCGGAGTTGCGCGAGCTCTGGGTGCGCATCGAAGCGCTGGGATTCGACTGGATCTCGATCTGGGACCACTTCTACGCCGCCGATGCGACCGGCGATCCGCACTGCCTCGAAGCGATCACGTCGCACACCGCGCTCGCGATGTCGACCACCAAGGTGACGTGCGGCTCGCTCGTGTACTCGGCCGGCTACCGCCACCCGGCCGTGCTCGCCAACGCGATGGCGACGCTCGACCAGGTCGCCGACGGCCGCGTGGTGCTCGGACTCGGCGGGGGCTGGCTCCAGAACGAGTATGACGCGTACGGCATGCATTACGGCAGCGTCGCAGAACGCCTGCGCATGCTGGGCGAGTACGTGCAGTGCGTGCGCGGTCTGCTCACGCAGGAGCGCACGAGCTTCGCCGGCGAGTTCTTCACACTCACCGACGCGCAGTGCGAACCCAAGCCGGTGCAGGCCCGGCTCCCGATCTGGATCGGGGGCGGGGGCGAGAAGGTGACCCTGCGGATCGCGGCCCAACACGCCGACGGATGGAACGTGCCGTTCATCGCGCCCGACGCGTGGGCGCACAAGGCCCGCGTGCTCGACGAGCACTGCGCCACCATCGGGCGCGATCCCGGCGAGATCGTGAAGACGGTCAACGTCGGGATGGCGTTCACCGACGAAGAGCTGAAGCGCCAGTTCGGCCGCATGTCGGAGTATGTGAAGCCGGGCGTGCTGTCGGGCAGCGTGCAAGAGATGGTCGACAAGGTGGGCGCGTATGTCGCGGCCGGCGCGCAGTGGGTCATCCTCGCGATGCGCGCGCCGTTCGACCGCGACGGGCTCGAGCGGTTCGCCGCGGAGGTTGTGCCCGCGGTACGCGGCTGACTCGCATCGACGCGATGGACCTCGAAGGCCGAGTCCGCGACTCGCTGCCGATCAACGCGCCGTACGACGGGCTGGTCGCGCAGGCGTACGACTGCTGGCTCCCGCCCGGCGGCGACTACGCCGACCGCGAGATGTACCGCGCCTCGATCGAACGCGGCGGTCCGGCGCTCGAGCTCGGCTGCGGCAACGGACGACTCCTGCTGCACTACCGAACGGCGGGCCTCGACGTCGACGGCGTCGACAGCTCGGCCGACATGCTCGCGATCTGTCGCGCCCACGCCGACGCGGCCGGGACGGCCGTCACGCTGCACTGCGCCGACTGGGCGACACTCGACCTGCCCCGGCGCTATTCGACGATCTACAACCCGGCCGGTTCGTTCATGTTGCTCGACGACGAGGTCAGGGCCCGGGGCGCGCTCTCCAACTGGATCCGGCACCTCGCGCCCGGCGGTGAGCTGTGGATCGCGATGGGAATTCCGCGCGCCGACTTCGGAGCGCAATGGGAGTGGCGCGTGCGCCGCAGCGCGACCCGCGCGTCCGACGGCGTCACGTTCATGGTGCACGAGGCCCTCGTGTGCGACGTCGACGCCCAGATCCAGCACGTGTTGAACCGCCACGAGGTGTGGGACGCCGACGGAGGCCTCGTCACGACGTTCATGCGCCGGCACCGCCTGCGTTGGTGGACCGCCGGCCAGCTCGAGGCGATGCTGCTCGCCGGCGGCGCCGCTCGAGCCCGTGTGCTCGGCGACCCCGACGAATTCGTGGTGGTCGGCTACGCCTGAACCGCCACCCGCGGCTCGCGCCACATCAGCCAGAGCGGCGGGCCGCCGAGCGGGATCTGCTCGCAGCCGACAACAGCGAACCCGTGTCCCTCGTAGAAGCCGACGTTCCGCTCCTTCGTGCTCTCCAGGTACGCGGGGATGCCTTCGGCGTCGCAGCGGCGCAACACCGGCTGCAACGCGGCAGAGGCGAGTCCGCGGCCTTGCCGGGGCGGGTCCGTCCCGAGGCCCTGCAGGTAGAAGTGCAACTCGGTCGGGCGGCTCGCACGCATCGTGTCTTCCGCGGCACGGAAGCGGACGCTCGCCTCGCCGAGCAGGTCGAGCATCGGCGCCATCGCGACCGCGGCCTCGCGGTCGATCTCGAACGGGCCGGGCGGCACCCAGAACGCCGCGCACGACAGCGTCACGTCGGTGTACGACTCGCCGCGCGGGACACTCGAGTACCGGCTGAGGAGCTCGAACACCCGCTCGAGGATCGACAACCGGGTGGACGCGTCGGGCAACGCCCAGACTTGGAGCGGATCGTCGAAAAAGGCGCGCGCCTGCACCTCCGCGATCGCCGGACAATCGTCGACCGTCATCTTGCGGATCTCGGGAAGCTCGCGGCGGGATGCGGGCGCGTCCACCCTGCAAGTATGGCGAGGTGACGAGCCCGTCCGACGACGCCTTCTCCCGCGCACCCGATGCCGCGGCCCGCGACACGGCGAGGGGCGAGCTGCGTCTCGATCCGCTCACGGGCGAGTGGGTCAACATCGTCGGTCATCGTCAGGCCCGGCCGAACCTGCCCAGCGAGGGTTGCCCGTTCTGCGTGGGCGGGCTGGAGGCGCCGGAGCCGTACGACGTCGGTTGGTTCGCGAACCGGTGGCCTGCGCTCGCACCGGGAGCACCCGTCGACTTCGCGGAGATCGAGGGCGCGATCGGCGGGGAGTACGGCCCGGCCGGCTCCGTCGCCGTACCCGCGGTCGGCGCGTCGGAGGTCGTGCTGTTCTCACCCGAGCACGGCCAATCGTTGGCCGGTCTGCCCCGCGCCCAGGTGCGCAAGGTCATCGACCTCTGGGCCGAACGCACCCGGTCGCTGCTCGCGCGCGACGAGATCGAGTACGTGTTGGTGTTCGAGAATCGCGGGCGCGAGGTGGGCGCGACCATCGACCACCCGCACGGCCAGATCTACGGCTATCCGTTCGTGCCGCCCGCTCCGGCGCGCGAGATGCGCCGCGGCAACAACGAGTGCGCCGTCTGCCACGAAGTCGCGTCGGAGCTCCGTGCCGGTGCGCGCATCGTCGCGCAGTGCGGCGACTGGCTCGCGTGGGTTCCGTTCGCTTCCGGCTATGCGTACGGCATGCGGTTCGCGCCGCGCGAGCACGTCGGGTCGTTGCCGGCACTCGACGACCGGTCGCGCGACGACCTCGCGCAGCTCCTGACCGACGCACTCGGCCGCCTCGACCGGTTGTGGCCCTCGACCGAGGGCGCCGAACGCTTCCCGTACCTGCTCTGGTTCCACCAGGCGCCCGCGAGCGGGGGCGACGGCTGGCATGTGCACGCGCACGTCGCCCCACCGTTTCGCGCGCCGGGCGTGCCGAGGTACGTCGCGTCGGGCGAGCTCGGGAGCGGCACGCTGTCGAACACGGTGGTACCCGAGGACGCGGCGCGGGCGTTGCGCGATGCCTGACCGGTTCCGCGCTCCCGGCCGGGTCAACCTGATCGGCGGGCAGGTCGACTACCACGAGGGCTGGGTCGTCTCGATGGCGATCGACCGCGACGTGGTGGTCACCGCGCGGGCGCGCGCCGACGGCAGGGTCGTCGCCCGTTCCGACGAGCTCACCGGCATCGTCGACATCTCGGCCGACGGGTCCGACGATCCCGGCGCGGTCCAGCCCGCTTGGGGCCGGGTGGTCGGCGGCGTCACGCGCGTGCTGGCCGAGCTCGGGCGCGCCGCCGTGGGCGCGGACCTCTCGATCACCTCGACGGTCCCGATCGGCGGCGGCCTGTCGTCGAGCGCGGCGTTCGAGGTCGCGGTCGCCCTCGCCCTGTGCGACGTGGCCGGCCTCGCGCCGGCGCCTCGCGACCTCGCCCTCGCCGCGCAACGCGCGGAGCACGTCGCGACGGGAGTGCCGTGCGGCACGCAGGACCAGCTCGCGTCGGTGTTCGGGCAAGCCGGCCACGCGCTCCTGCTCGACTGCCGGAGCCTCGAGATCGAAGCCCTCCTCCTGCCGCCGGAGCTGCGCGTCCTGGTCGTCCACTCCGGCGTTCCGCGCACGCTCGAAGGCAGCCCGTACGCCCAGCGCCGCGCCGAGAGCATCGAGGTGGGGAGATCGCTCGGCCTGCGCGCACTTCGCGACGCGACCCTCGAGCAGGTGCGCGACCACCCACGCGGCCGCCACGCCGTGACCGAGATGGCACGTGTGCGCGCGTTCGCCGACGCCCTGCGCACCGGCGACATCGACGCGCTCGGCCCGCTGATGCTCGCGAGCCACGCGTCGTCGCGCGACGACATGGAGGTGTCCACTCCCGAGCTCGACGCGCTCGTGGAGTGCCTGGTCGGCGCGGGTGCACTCGGCGCCCGGCTCACGGGCGCCGGGTTCGGCGGCTGCGTCGTCGCGCTCGTGCCGGTCGGTCGGGCCGACGCGATCGCCTCGGCCGCGACGGCGGCCTACCGCGAGTCGACCGGCCGCGAGCCCACCGCCTGGATCGTCCACGCGGCGGACGGCGCCGGTCCCGCCTGACTGGCCGGGGGCGACCGGCGCGCCCAGTCGCTCGAGCGAGCGGTTACTCCGGGTTCGGGGCCGACGGGCCGCCGAAGCCACCGCCGCCGAAGCCGCGGTTGCCACCGAAACCGCCGAACCCGCCGAACGCACCTCCGCCGGAGCCGCTCCGCCCGCTGCGAGGACGGAACGCGTCGCGCAGCATGTCGTTGTCGAACCCGGGCACGGTGCCGTCGTTGGCGAACCGGTACAGCGCGATCTGGAAGATGCCGGTCAGCGTCGAGGCGACCAGTTGCACGGTGATCACCCACGCGACCGCCAACACGATGCCGACCGCGGCGATCGGGCCGCCCACGGCGATCAACAGCAGGCACGGGAGGACGCCTACCAGCGTGGCGAGCAGGCCGATCAGGCCGATGCCGGCGTTGGCGATCATGTTCTCGCCCCACGTGCGCTTGAACAGCTCGGCCGATCGCTTCACGGCCTGGATCGGTCCGATCTGCTCGATCACGAGCACCGGCAGCACGAGGAAGGTCACGAGCGCCCAGGCCAGCCCGATCAGCGAGCCTACGATCCGGCCGAGGATGCCCGAACGCTCCTCGATCGCCCGCAGCACGAGCGACACCGTGGCGCTGAGCACGGCCCACGGGAGCAGCACGTGCGCTCGCGCGGCAGCGGCGTGCACGGCCTCGCCGATCGTGACCGCCTCGCCCCGCAGCCGCTTGTCGGCGGCGAACACGAGCGCGGCGTTGAAGAACACGACGACGTAGGTGATCAGTAGATAGCCGACCGCGCCGAGAATCCACTCGAGCGCCTTCGACGAGCCCTGGGCGCCGTTGTGCGCAATCAGCGCGACCGGGCCGAAGAACACCAGCGCGACCACGAGCACCGTCAGGCCCGACAGCAGCGGCAACACCGTGAGCTGCTTGTCGTCCCGCAGCACCTTCCACGACGACTTGGCCAAGTCGATCGAGTTCTGCAGCCGTCCCACGACGATCCTCCTCGGGCGAATTCCTCGAGTGGCCAGCGTACCGCCGCGCCGGCACCCGGCCGTCGCGCCGGACTGCTGCTCCGTAGGCTCGGTCCGTGGCACTCACCCCGGCGCGGGCCCGATTCGACGCGCTCCGAGCCGCGCTCGGCGCCGGTTCGCACGACCTCCGGTTCGCGCGCGCTCCGGGCCGCGTCAACCTGATCGGCGACCACACCGACTACCAGGAGGGGCTCTGCCTACCCGTGGCGATCGATCGCGACGTCCTGATCGGCTTCCGCCCGCGCACCGACGACCGCGTGCGCGTGCGCTCGCTCGACCTCGACGCCGAGATCGCCGACGGACCGTGGTCGCGACCCGTCACCGAGGCCGTGGCGCTGATCTCGCGACGAGCGCACCGGGCGGGGCCCGGCTTCGACGCGGCGATCACTTCGACAGTGCCGATCGGTGGCGGGCTTTCCTCGAGCGCGGCGTTCGCCGTCGGGCTGGTGATCGTCGCGGCGACGGTCGCGGGGCTGCGTCTCGAACCGCTCGAGATCGCGCTCGCCGCCCAGGAGGTCGAACAGCGCGCGAGCGGGGTGCCCTGCGGCGTGATGGACCAGCTGGCGTGCGTCGCCGGACGTCGGGACCATGCACTGCTCCTCGACTGTCGCTCGCTCACGATCACACCCGTGCGCCTCCCGCCCGGGGCCGGCTTGCTCGTGATCCACAGCGGCCTCGACCGCCAACTCGCGACGAGCGCGTACGCCGACCGCCGGCGGGCCTGCGAAGTCGCCGCCGCCCGGATCGGTGTCCCGACGTTGCGCGACGCGAAGCTCGAGGACGTCGCCGACGATCCGTTCGCGCGCCATGTCGTGACGGAGAACGCGCGCGTCGAAGCCTTCGCGAGCGCGCTGGCAGCCGGCGACCTCACGACCGCGGGCTCGCTCATGCTGGCCAGTCACCGCTCCTTGCGCGACGACTTCGCCGTCTCCACGCCCGAGCTCGACCTGCTCGTCGACCTGAGCGTCGACTCCGGTGCCTATGGTGCCCGCCTGACCGGCGCCGGCTTCGGCGGATGCGTGATCGTGCTGCTCGCGCCGGCGGAGCTCGACCGGGTCTCGACCGCCGTCACCGGCCGCTACCGTGCCGACACCGGTCGCGAGCCCAACGCATTCGCCGTCTCCGCGGTCGACGGCGCCGGTCTCGTCGCAGGGTCGTGACGGCCACTCACCCACGCACGGAGGTCTCAATGCCGACGATCTTCAGCCGCATCATCTCCGGCGAGCTCCCCGGCCGGTTCGTGTGGCGAGACGACCGCGTCGTCGCGTTCTTGTCGATCGAGCCGATGCGTCCCGGCCACGTGCTCGTCGTGCCGCGCGAGGAGGTCGACCATTGGATCGATCTCGATCCCGCGCTGGCGTCCCACTTGTTCGTCGTCGCACAGAACATCGGCCGCGCCCAGCGTCTGGAATGGAATCCCGCTCGCGTCGGGGTGCTGATCGTCGGAGAAGAAGTCCCGCACGTGCACATCCATGTCGTGCCCATCAACAACCCGGGCGAGCTCTCGTTCGCCGGAATCGATCGCTCGCCTACCGCCGAAGCGCTCGACGACGCCGCCGATCGGCTGCGCGCCCGCTTGCGAGAACTCGGCTACGACGAGGCCGACGCGAGCGACTGACGCGGACTACCGGTCGACGGGGAGCCCGAGCGCGTTGTCCTCTTCGGCGCGCTCGGCGTACATGTCGTCGACGGCTTGCGCGAAGTCGGGGTGAACGCGCGTGAGGATCACGACCTCGCGGCTGTGCGTGGGCCGCGCGCCCACCCAGATGTGATCGCCCGCGTACACGATGCCGACGTACGCCGCGATGCCGATGATCAGTGCGCTCACGCCGATCATCCCCGCGCCGAAGACGGCGGCCGCGAGACCGGCGGCCGCGAACACGAGGGCCACCCACGCGGCGCGGACGAAACGCCGGATCCAGAGCAGCCGGCTCGGCGCGATCGGGAGCGTCACCTCGATCCGGCGCGACACCGCCATACGCACGACGTAGTAGGGCACGATCGCGAACGCCGCGAGCGCGGACACCCATCGCGGTACGACCCACAGCGTGTCCTTGACCAAGCCGACGCACGGCTCGCCGGTCTTGGCACAGATCGCGGGGAGGTCACCGCTTTCGAGGTCGTCGACCCGCGCTGCCGCCATCGCCATGCAATGAGGCTACGACGACGCGGACATTGTGCCCATACGAAATGTTCGTCCCGCGGCCGGACGGCGTCTCCTCGTGGTCGGGAACCCGAGCTCTCAGCCAACTCCCAGGCGCGCCGCGACGGCCGTGCCGAACCGGGCCATGCATGCGAACCGGCTGCCGGGGGCAGTAGTAGAAGCATGCACACCGGCGAAGACCTCATCACCCTCGCAATCGCCGTGGCGCTCTGCGCACTCGCGATCGTGGGCGCAACCAGCTATCTCCTGACGAGCCTCAAGTGAGCCCACCGGCAGCTCCGGCCACCAACTTCGGGCGACGCGTGGATCAGCCGTCGGGCATGGTGAGCGTGCAAGCGGCATGCAGCGTCGAGGTCGCGCTGGCGCTCATGGCCGACGCGATCGCGAGCGATCTGACCATCGACGACATCGCCGACGCCGTGGTCGAACGACGCATCCGGATCACCGAGTAGCCGGCCGCGGTCAGGACGTTGCCGCGCGGGCGACGCCCGCGTAGTCGCACCGGCCCGGCCCGGCCGCCTTGGCGCGGTACATGGCCTGATCGGCTCGGTGCAGGAGTTGCTCCGCGGACTCCGTGCGGATCCCGGTCGCGATGCCGATGCTCGCGCTCAGCGGGAACCGAGCGAGCCTCGCGCCGAGTTGCTCGATCCCGGCGATGATCCCGCGCGCAACTGCGAGCGCGGCGGCCTCATCGGTGCTCGACATGATCGCGAGGAATTCGTCGCCGCCGAGCCGCCCGACCAAAACTCCCGTTGGCAGATCGCCCGCGATGCGGCTCGCGACGTCGCGCAGCACGCCGTCGCCGGACTCGTGACCGAGCGCGTCGTTCACCTCTTTGAAGCCGTCGAGATCGATGAAGAGCACGGTCGTCCCGTCGAGCGCGCCCCGCTGGGAGAGTTGCTGCATCAGCGCCGCCCGGTTCGGCAGGCCGGTGAGCGCGTCGACGCTGGCCCGGTACTCGAGCTGGGCTTCGAGCGCGCGCTGTTCGGTCACGTCGCGGAGGTTGAGCACCAGTGACCCGTCGTGACGCCGGGTGAGCCGTGCGTAAGCTCGGCGCTGCTCTTGGAACTCGTTCGTGAGATGCCATTCGCACGCGACGTAGTCGGAGAGGCTCAACGTGTCGTAGGCCCGGGCGATGTCCTCGGCCGCGTCGATGCCGAGCACGTCGCGGATGTTGAGACCGACGCACGCGGGAGGCGTGAGACCGACGAGCGGCTCGATGCCCGGGCTGATGTAGTCGATCCTGAAGTCGGAGCTCACGAGCGCGATCACGTCGGCGGCGTGCTGCACGAGGTCGCGGAAGTACGACCGGTCGCGAGCGATCTGCGCGGTCGCCTTCTCGGTGGCCGACGCGGAGAAGCCGAGCGTCCGCGCGATGAGCGCGAGGCAGAGGAAGGTCGTGCCCGCAACCGCGTGCGCGACCGCCGGCCGCAAGATCGTCGGCGCGAGGCCCAGCGCGATGGTGACCTCGCCGCCGAGAATCGCGGCACCGCTCCAGCACAAACACGGCTTCCACGCACGCGAGCCATGCGCACGCATCGCGTCGGCGATGCCGACGCCGAACCCGATCACGAGGATGGAACCCCAACCGGTCGCGTAGATGACCCACGCGGTGCTGATCGCTGCGGTCGCGGCCCGCAACTGCAGGCCGAGCGTCGGTGACATCCGTGCTTCGAAGCTCTGCACGAGGGCGTTGAAGCCGCTGCACGCGAGCAACAGGGCGACGAGCAACCACAGTGGCGTGTCCGCGATGAGGTGCGCCCGCTGCAGCCAGGGCACCGCGAACATCGCCGCGGGCCCGGCGGTGAAGATGAGCAGGGACGCGCCGACCACGCCCATGGGTCGTTTCCGGACCCCGGTCGCGCCTGGCACCCCCGACATGCTCACGACATAGATATCGGGCGAGAGCCCGCCCGACCTGACCCCAAGTGCGAGAACTCCCCGCTCACCCGAGAGGCGTCCGTGGACCACACACCGTGTGGTTCAGGGACGCATCGAGGCGGCCAGGCGGGCGGCGGCGGCGGGGGTGCGGATGCCCCACCAGAAGAGGTCCCGGCCGTCGACGAACACGATCGGGACGCCGCCGACCTCCCGTTCGACCTCCACGGCGTGCCCGGGGCCGAACTCGTAGGGCTCGCTCGGCAGCACGATGAGGTTCGGGGCCCGGGCCGCGACCTCGGCAAGGGTGACCTCGGGGTACCGCTCGAGCGAGTCCGAGAACACGTTGGCGACACCGAGCACGTCGAGGAGCGACGAGCCGTACGTGTCGCTCGCGAGCGACATCCACGGCCGGCGCCACACGGCGATGAAGGCGTCGTACCAGCGGGGCGAGAGCACCGACGCGATCCATGCGTCCCAGTCGTCGGCCCCGAACGGCTCGGGCACGGGCCGCCCGAGGCGCGCGGCCAGGGCCCGCACCTCGCCCCCGACCTCGTGCACCGACCGGGGCGACATCGAGTGCACGGCCAGGCCGACCTCGATCAGGGCGTTCGCGTCGTGCCAGCGGTTCTCCTCGTCGTTCACCACGACGAGATCCGGCGCGAGCGCGGCGATCGCGGCCAGGTCGGGGTTCTTGGTGCCGCCGACCGTGGGGACGCCGTCGAGCTCGCAGAACCGGGTGCAGGCGACGGGCGGTACGCCGAGCGCGACCAGCGTCTCGCTCGCCGAGGGGACCAGCGAGACAACGCGCGGCCCGGCCGTCACATGCGCTCGAGCAGCTGCGCCTTCTTCGCCTCGAACTCCGCGACCGTGATGACGCCGCGATCCCGCAGGTCGGCGAGCTGCTGGATCTGCTCCGGCACGGTCGCCGCCGTTGTGGGCGCGGCCGCCGGCGCCGCGGCCGCCGTATAACCGGCGCGGGTCTGCGCGTGGCTCTCCATCTGCCGGTAGAGCTCCTGTTGGACCGCGTCGGGATGCCACACGTCGTTGAACGTGCTCTGGCCGTCGCGGCCGGCCGACTCGATCTCGAGGTCTCCGGCGCCGATCACGCGCTCCCACATCGACTGGTTGAAGTTGATGTTGGCGATCCGGTCCATGGGGATCTCGACGCCGTGCTTCGCGAGCACGCCGGTGCGGAAGATCACCCGGATCGACGTGACGACGAAATGCGTGAACGTCCAGTTCATGTACTGGAG
>CAZLEC010000023.1:0-4955 GCA_964558245.1 uncultured Burkholderiales bacterium
TCCGATCTCCACCTCGCGTGCCGGGTGTGCGGCGCCATGACCGACGTGCAGCTCCCCCACGACCTCGAGGTCCGGCTCGACGAGGTGCTCACCCAGCTCGCCCGCGACGAGGGCTTCACCCTCAGCTCGCACGAGCTCGACGCGGTGGGCGTGTGCGAGGCGTGTTCGGGGGCCTCGAATTGACCGCGACCTGCACGAACACCTCCGCGCGACCGATGATGTACGCATGAGTGAGCCCGTCGTCACGAGACTGTTCGCGATCCTTTCGCTGATCACGTGGGCGGGCACGCTCGCCACGATCGGGCTCGCCTTCGCGCACCGGCGCGATCCCGACTCGTCGGCCGGGTTGCTCTTCGAAGACGTGCGGCGCAACGCGGTGTGGCTCGCGTTCCCGGTCGCGCTGGTGACCACGCTCGGCAGCCTCTACCTCTCGCAGATCGCGCACTTCACGCCGTGCCCGCTGTGCTGGTACCAGCGGATCTGCATGTACCCGCTGTTCGTCGCGCTGCTCGTGGGCGGGCTGCGCCGAGACCGCGAGGTGTGGGCCTACGTGATACCGCCCGCCGTGATCGGTGCGATCATCGCGGTGTACCACACCCAGCTCCAGGCCTTCCCGAAGCAGGCCCACTTCTGCCACATCGGCGTCGACTCCTGCCTCAACCGCTGGGTGTGGGAGTTCGGATTCATCTCGATCCCGTTCATGTCACTCGCAGCGTTCTCGTTCATCATCACGATGATGCTGGTCGTACGGTCCGACCACGGCGACGACAGCGAGATCGAGCCCACCGACGCGTCCGACACCGAAGACGCGCTCACCCTTTCCGCACGAGGAGCTTCATGAGCAAGCAGCCCGGTCGCCGTCCCGCGCCGAAGCGACGCCCGCAGGCCCGCAAGGGCCGCGCCGTCGTCGCCGCGAAGAGCGCAGGCAAGCGTTCCGACCGAACCTCGTGGATCATCGCCGCGGTCGTGATCGCCATCGGCGTCGCGCTCGTGATCGCGTTCGCAGGTGGGTCGAAGACGAATGCCGGCGATGCGATCGCTGGTCGCAAGGCCGCGCCGGCGTCGGTCGTCAAGAAGGTCACGAGCGTGCCCGTGAGCGTCATCAACCAGGTCGCGGCCGGGAGCTCCACCGGCCTGCCCGAGAAGCTCCCCGGGCCCGTGCTCACCAGCGCCGGGAAGCCCCGGATCTTCTACCTCGGCGCCGAGTACTGCCCCTACTGCGCGACCGAGCGCTGGGCCATGGTCAATGCCTTCTCGCGCTTCGGGACCTTCAAGAACTTGAAGATCACCACGTCGTCGAGCACCGATGTGGACGCGAACACGCCCACGTTCTCCTTCTTCGGATCCACCTACACGAGCCCCTACATCACGTTCGAGCCGGTCGAGACCGAGGACAACCAACAGAAGACCCTCGAGACGCCGACGAGCGAGCAGTCGGCGCTCGTCTCCAAGTACGACACCGCGCCCTACGTGTCCGACAGCTCGACCTCGGGCGGCACGATCCCGTTCATCGACTTCGCGAACGAGTACGTCATCTCGGGTGCGACCTACGACGTCGGCGTGCTGCAGGGCAACACCCACGCGCAGATCGCGGCGGCGTTCTCCGACCCGACGAGCTCCATCACGAGGGGCGCAATCGGCGCGGCCAACGCGATGACCGCGGCCGTGTGCAAGCTCACTGATAACAAGCCCGCGGCGACGTGCAGCGTGAAGGCGATCCAGACCCTCGAGTCGCAGTTGCCGACGAAGCCGCCGACCGCCTGACGCTCCGGGGAGCTACGGCGGCGCGATCCGGCCGATGGTGTTGTTGCCGACGTTGGTGAACCACAGCGCGCCGTCGGGGCCCGCCACAATGCTCTCGGGCAACGAGATCGCCGGGTTGTTGAAGTCACTGATCGTGCCGGCGGTCGTGACGCGGCCGATCGTGTTGTTGCCGTAGTTCGCGAACCAGAGCGCACCGTCGGAACCGGTCGTGATCCCTTGCGCATCGGCGATGCTCGGGTCGGCGAAGTTGGAGATCGTTCCGTCGGCGGCGAGGCGTCCGACTGAGCTGTTCCCGCTGTTGGTGAACCAGATCGCGCCGTCGGGACCCGTCGTGACGCGATACGGCGTCGCGACCGTCGCGTCGGTGAAGCGCGTGATCGTGCCCGCGGTCGTGATGCGCGAGATCCCGAAGTAGCCGGAGTTCGCGAACCAGAGCACACCGTCGGCCGAAGCGATGCCGTCGGGAGACGAGATGAAGGTCAGCGACGGCGACGAGAAGTGCGAGACGACTCCGCTCGTCGTGATCCGCCCGATCGTGTTGTTGCCGAAGTTGGTGAACCACAACGCGCCGTCGGGGCCGGCGGTGATGTCGTACGGCTGGTCGATCTGCGCGCCGGCGAAGTGCGACACCGCGCCCGCGGTGGTGATCCGGCCGATCGTGTTGGCCCGGCTGTTGGCGAACCACAGCGCGCCGTCGGGACCCACCGTGATGCCGTTCGGGCTCGCGATGCTCGGGTCGGTGAAGTTGGTGACCGCCCCGGCGGTGGTGATCCGGCCGATCGAGTCGTTCCCGGCGTTGGTGAACCACAGCGCGCCGTCGGGTCCGGCGGTGATGTCGATCGGGCTCTTGATACTCGGGTCGGCGTAGCTGGTGACGGGAATCAGCGCGCCCGGAGTGGTGGTCGTGGTGGTCGGCGCCATCGTCGTGGTCGTTGCCCGGGTCGTCGTGGTCGGCGACGCGACCTTCACCGAAGGGAGGCACAGCTCGCTCTTGTGCGCCAGCTTCACGGCGCCGACCCCGAACCGGTTCTTGTCGTAGACCGTGCGCGTCCCGACGTTGGCACCCGAAGGGATCGCGAAGCACACGGCGTAGTGCGTGGGGTTCACGACGCTCGTCCACTCCGTCGACGCGGTGGGCGCGGTCGCACTCGGAATGCACAACAGGTTCGGTGCGCCGACGCTGGTCTTGCCGGTGTCGAACTGGTCCTGCAGGTGCACCGACGCCGGCACTTTGAACGCCGGCGTACCTTGCACGTGCGTCACGGTGAAGCACGCGAACGGGTCGAGCCCGGTCGGCGCGTTCGCGGCGGGAAAGTTCGGAGTCGTCGTCGGGGTGTTCCACGACGGCACGCACAGCGACCGCGCCGCGGTCGGCTTCAGCACGCCTTGCCCGAACTGGTTCTTCATCGTGAGCGCCGGCGGTAGTTGCATCGCGTAGGGCTTGATCGCGGAGCACAGCAAGTGGGCCTTGGCGTTCGTGATCGGCGTGGTCACCGAGTGCCCGCCCGACACGATCGTCTTGCGCGTCGGATCGCACTGCATCTGCACGGCGCCCATCACCGCGCCGAAACCGCTCGTCGCGTACGCGTTCTTGACCGACAGCTTCTTCGGGGTGGCCGGGAAGGGCTTCGGGACCTTGGCGGTCGCCGGACTCGTCACGGCGTAGCACTCCAGGTTGTCGAGCACGGGAGTGGCGGCGCCGGCGGAGTCGGACGCGACCGACGCAACCGCGGTCACCGCCGCCACGACGAGCAGGAGGGATGCGAGCACGACGCCCTCACGAGTACGCCGAGCTCGCCCCATTCGCCCCCACTCCCCCAATCCCGACAAATCGTAGTGACGGTCCACCCGGGTGTCGATGGGCCGACCGGCCGGTGCCGGGGCGACGAATTGCGCGCCGGCATGTCATCGAATGTCAGGGCTCGGGGCTGTGAGACTCCTGATTGATGGTGATCAGGGCGGGAAGATCGGACGAACCCGACGCAGCCTTCGAGGCGCTCTTCCGGCGCGAGCTCGGGCCGATCAGTCGCACCGCGTACCTGATCGTCGGCGACTGGGAGGTCGCCCGGGAGATCGTGCAGGACACGTTCGTGCAGGTGCTCCGGCACTGGGAGAAGGTCAAGGACATGGAGAGTCCGGGCGGGTGGGCGCGCCGGGTCGCCATCCGCAAGGCCACCCGGGTGCGGCGACGCGACGTTCGCCGCGTCGCGCTCCAACGCAGTGTGGCGCCGAGCCCGGCCGGCGCCGCCGACGAGGCGGAGCTCGACGTGCACCGGGCGCTGCTCGCATTGCCGAGCCGGCAACGCGCCGCGATCGCCTTGTACTACCTGGAGGACCGCCCGGTGAGCGAGATCGCGGCGCTGATGGGCTGCGGTGAGGTCACGGTCAGGACCCATCTCGCGCGCGGCCGCAAGGCGTTGGCCGAACGCCTCGGAGAGGAGCTCGCCGATGACCCTCGATGAACGCGTGCGGATCGGGCTGGCGCGCTCCGCCGACACCGGCCGGCTCGACGCCGACGAGGTGCTCGACGGCTTGGTGTTGTGGCACCGGCGGGGCCGGCTGAAGCGGCGCGTCGCGCGGCAGTCGATCGCGATCGCCGTCGTGCTGACCCTCTTCGTGGGCGTCGCGCTCCTCGTGTCGTGGCGCAGCACGCCCGCGCGCTACCGCAGCGTCGCCGCGGTCGCGGTCGGCCCGGCCAACTTCACGGCCGCGAACGGCGCCACCGTGAAGTTGGGCGATCCGGTACGGACCGCGCTGGCCGCCGGCACTCGCCGCGCCACCCTGCTCGCCGCGCACCTGGCACCCGATGACCCGCACGTCGACTTCCGGGCCGAGCGCACCGCGCCGAACGCGATCTCGCTCACCGCGACTGCGCCGACGTCGGAGGCGTCGGCGCTCGTCACCCGCGAGTGGGTCTCGGTGTTCGCGACGACGCGGAAGGCCGACGCGAGACGGCAGCTCATCGCGGCCCGGCAGAGCCTCACCCGCGAGGTCGCGACCGTGCACGAGCAGCTCCTGTCGATCGACGCGAAGCTCGCGAAGCTCGACCCGAAGATCTACGGCTCGGTGCGGATGTACGACGCGCCGAACGGCAACGTTCGGCCCGGCCCCCAGCCGGGCGGGCCGCCGCCGGTGCCCGAGCACGGCACGGTAAAGGAGCTCAACCTCGTGTTCGAGCGGATCCAACTCAA
>CAZLEC010000023.1:4965-17614 GCA_964558245.1 uncultured Burkholderiales bacterium
CGTTTCGGAGCCCTCGCACCCAACGTGATCGCGGCGCCGATCGGCCAGAAGGCGCCGGTGCGCGTCGACGCGACGCCGGCCGCGACGGTGCCCGCGCTGGCAGTCTGGATCGTCGGCCTCGTCGTCATCTTCGCGGCCGCGTGCTTTATGTATCGCCGCCGCGCCCGGCTGCTACGCGCGTGAGAGCGCCATCCGGCGGCGCCGGCGCACGAGCAGCGCGCCCGACACGAGGAAGCTGACACCGAAGGAGATCGGCAGCCAGGCGCCGCTGCCCGTGCGCGGCAGCGTGCCCGAGGGCGCGAGCGCAGCGGCGCCGGTCGTGGAGGTCGGCGGCAACGTCCCGCCCTGGCCGGTAACGGTCGTCGTCGACTTCGCGTGCGTCGTGGTCGTGACGACGACGGTCGTGCCCGACACTTCGGTGCTCGACGTCGAAGTACCGATCGTGGTCGGCGGCCCCGGCAGGCCCGTGCTCGGCGTGGTGGTGCCCCACGTCGTGGTGGTCGTCTCGTACGGCGTGGTCGGTGTGGTCGTGGTGCCGGGCCAGCTGGTGGAGGTCGGATACGTCGTCGACGTCGGGTACGGAGTCGTCGTGGTCGAGGTCGGATATGTCGTTGTCGTCGTGGGCGGCGGCAGCGTCGTGGTCGTGGTGGTGGTGGTCGTCGTCGTGGTCGGCGGCGGACAGTTGCCACCGAGGTTGACCGAGCCGCCGCTCACGTTGGCGTAGCCGCCCGGCCAGGTCGCGTACACGTTCAACGTGATCGTGCCGGTCGTGCCGTCGGGAATGCTCGTCGTGGCCGAGGTCGACCCGGCCGGACCGACACCGGCCGCCCAGCCCGTCGTCGGGTAGTACTGCGAGCCGATCGACGACAGCGCGTGCACGATCGTCATCGGCAAGGTCACCTGGTCGTTGCCGATCGACCAGTGCACGACCCGCTGCCCGGTGGAGCAGTCGATCGAGCCCGCCACGATCGCGTTGCAGGCCCAAGCCGGCGCGGTCAGCCCGACGACGAGCGCGCCGATCGCGCCCGCGACGACGCTCGCGCGGCCGATGCGGCTCCGACCGATCCCCACGACTCGCCCCACGACGTTCTCCAGCCCGCCAGCCGCCCGATAACAGGCGACTTCGCAGACTTTAGACGTGGGTGTCGTGTCTGTGTCAAATATCCGAATCACCGGGAACACACCCGTACGGGCGAACTTGGCCGTTCCGGAGGCGGGGCGCCTTTGGCATCATTGCCCTGATGTCCGACGCCGCCACCACCCCGACGCCGGTCGGCGGTTGGTCCGATCCGGCGCAGGTCGAGTGGTACGTCGACCGCATCGGCCGGCTCGAGGCCCGCCAGGCGGGCGAGCGCATGATGACCGACGTCATGCCCGCGGCCCCGCGTCGAGCGCTCGACCTCGGCTGCGGCGACGGCCGGCTCGCGGCGCTCGTGCTGACCGAGCGGCCGGGCGTCGAGGAGGTCGTCGCCGTCGACTGCTCTCCCCCGATGGTGGAGCGCGCACGCGAGCGATTCGCGGGCGAGCGCCGGGTCGAGGTGCGCACCTGGGACCTGCGCGACGCGATCGCGCCGCTCGGAACCTTCGACCTCGTCGTGTCGGGCTTCGCCATTCACCACCTCGAGGACGCGCGGAAGCAGGCGCTGTTCGAGGAGGTCGCGACGCAGCTGACGCCCGCCGGCGCGTTCGTGA
Source organism: uncultured Burkholderiales bacterium (assembly GCA_964558245.1). Taxonomy (GTDB): domain Bacteria; phylum Actinomycetota; class Acidimicrobiia; order IMCC26256; family PALSA-610; genus JBBQER01. The sequence goes on from CAZLEC010000023.1 coordinate 6,658, forward strand.
ACCTCGAGGTCGTCGCGTCGGCAACGCCGCAACGGCACGCAGAGTTCCTCGTCGCGATCGGCCGAACCGCCGACGACCCCGAAGACCGGCTCGCCCCGATCGACGACCAACTCGCCTGGATGCGTGACGCCGGACTCACCAACGTCGACTGTTTGTGGCGGTGGCGCGGGTTCGCGTTGCTCGTGGGCGAGAAGGCTTAGGCGCCGGAGCGGTCGCGGCTGCGCGCCGCGGCGACGAGTCCGGCGTCCCAACCGGGCGCTCGCCCGCCGCCGGGCGGACGCAAACTCGACCCGTCGATCCCGGCACGCGCCAGTGTCCACGACACGACCGAATTCGAGTTCCACATCTCGCCGGCGTGCAGCTCGTCGCGGCCCCACACGGGAACCGGGATCGACGGCAGCGTTCCGAGGATGCCCCGCGCAACCGCGAGCTCGTCGGTCAACCGCACCGGGCTCCCGATCGCAGCGCCGACGTCGGGGATCGTGCCTTCCCGCCAACGTCGCACCTCGTAGCGAAACACGCGGAACCGACCGGCCCATCTCGTACCCACCGGGCCTTCCGCGACGACGCCTCGGTACAACCCGTCGGTGTCGGGTATCGGCGTCATCTCGATGACGAACCGGCCCTCGGGGACGCGCACTTCCAGGGCGGAGTGAAACAGGGCGCACGGTTGGCGTCGTTGCACGAGCGCCGAGATCGCCTCGAACAAGCGGCCACTCAGGCGGACGACGTGCGCGCCGGCGCCGAGCGGGATCCAGAACAGGTCGACGGCCGCCGAGGTGCCGTCGATTTCGGGGCCGTGTCCGCTCACCCTCGCAGCTAACCGCGCCGGGCGGTCGGCCGATAGGGCCGGAGGTCCTGCTTCAGGTGTGCGCGGTCATGCCGCCGTCGACGACGAACTCGGAACCGGTCGAGTACGCGCTGTCGTCGGACGCGAGGAACAGCACCAGGCGCGCGACATCGTCGGCGGTGGCCAGCCGGCCGATCGGGATGCTGCGGGCCGCGGCGTCGAGGCGCGCGTCGTCGGGCAGCCCGAACGCCTCTCTGAGCATCATCGTGTCGATCAAGCCGGGGTGGACCGAGTTGACCCGCACCCCGAACGGCGCCAGCTCCAGCGCCGCGACCTTCGTCATGCCGCGGACCGCGAACTTGCTCGCGGTGTAGGCGATCGTGCCCGCGCTTCCGGCCAGCCCGGCGACGGACGAGATGTTCACGATCGATCCCGAACGCTGACCGATCATCGTCTCCGAAACCGCTTGCATCCCGAGGAAGGTGCCGACCTGGTTGATCGTCACGATCCGCATGTACTCGTCGAGCGACGTCGCCGTCATGCCGAGGACCCGGAACACGCCGGCGTTGTTGACGAGCACGTCGACGCGTCCGAACCGGGCGCAGGTGGCCGCGACGATGGCGTGCCAGTCGTCCTCGCTCGTGACGTCGTGATGCCGGTACGCCGCGTGCTCGCCGAGCGATTTCGAGAGGATCTCACCGTCGGCGTCGAGCACATCGCCCATCATCACGCGCGCACCTTCGGCGACGAACAGCCGGGCCTCGGCCGCGCCCTGCCCGCGCGCGGCGCCGGTGATCAGCGCCACCTTGCCGTCGAGTCGTCCCATCGCCGAAATCCTACGACGCCGGTGTTCGGCCGCCGTCTCGGTCGGTCCGGAACTCGAGGCCTGCGAACTCGCCGGAGCTGCGCCACCCGTCGATGAACTGGAAGTACGCGACCGGACCCTGCGGGTACCGGCTGCCGTTGAGCAACTCGCGTTGCCCGATCGGCTTGCCCTCGTTGTTGTAATAGCCCGGCGTGCAGCTGGGATCGCCGATGAACGACTGACTGTTGTCCTCGAGCATCTGGATCCAGGCCTGCTCGGCGGTCTCGGTCACCTCCACCTCTTCGGCGCCGACCTCGACGGCTCGCGCAACCACGGCCGCGATGGTCGAGCCCGCCTCGGTGAGGTTGTGCGTGATGTTCGAGATGAGGTTCGCGGCCTGGGTCGCGCCGGTGACGAACAGGTTGGGGAAGCCGTGCACGTGGATGCCGTGCATGCTCTGCATGCCCCCGGCCCAGTGCTCCGACAGCGTGCTCCCGCCCCGGCCGACCGTCTCGAAGCCGGATCGCCGCGCGTACTCCGTGCCGACCTCGAAGCCCGACGCGAAGATCAGGCAGTCGAGCTCGTAGCGCACGCCCGCGACCCACACACCGGTCTCGTCGATCCGCTCGACTCCCTTGCCGTCGGTGTCGACGAGGTGCACGCCGGGCTCGTTGTAGGCCTGGAGGTACTCGTCGTGGAAGCACGGCCGCTTGCACAGCTGGCGGTACCACGGCTTCAGCGCCTCCGCTGTGGCCGCGTCGCGCACGATCGTGTCGACGCGCGCGCGGATCTCGGTCATCTTGTCGTCGTCGCTGTCTTCGTACGCGCGTTTGAACGTCTCCGCGGTGAAGGCCTCCGCACCCACGTCGGCGATGACGCGGTCGCGGATCCGCTGGGAGATGTCGGTCCAGCCGTCCTTCACGAGGTCTTCCTCGGCGAAGCCGCCGGTTTGCAGGATCGCGAAGTTGAGCAGCCACTTCTGCTGCCAGCCGGGTTCGAGGGTGGCGAACCACTCCGGTTCGATCGGGTGGTTGTTGCGCACGTCGATCGACGACGGCGTCCGCTGGAAGACGTAGAGCTCTCCGGCCGCGCGGGCCAGGTGCGGGATGCACTGCACCGCCGTGGCGCCGGTGCCGATGATGCCGACCCGCTTTCCCGCGAGCTTGCTCATCGGCGCTCCGGCCGCGTCACCGCCGGTGTAGTCGTAGTCCCACCGGCTCGTGTGGAACGCGTGCCGCGCGTACGTCTCGATGCCGGGAATGCCCGGAAGCTTGGGCCGGTGCAGCGGGCCAGTCCCCATCGTGACGAATCGGGCGCGGATGCGGTCGCCGCGGTCGGTCGACACGATCCAACGTGACGACGCGTCGTCCCATTCGAGGTGGGTGACCTCGGTCGAGAACAACGCCTTCTCGTAGAGCCCGTAGTGCCTCGCGATCCGCTGGGCGTGGGCGAAGATCTCCGGCGCGAGCGTGTACTTCTGGGTGGGCATGTGCCCGGTCTCTTCGAGCAGCGGCATGTAGATCATCGCCGCGGTGTCGCACATCGCCCCCGGGTAGCGATTCCAGTACCAGGCGCCGCCGACGTCGCCGCCCCCCTCGATGACGTGCACGTCGTCGATGCCGGCTTCTTTCAGCCGGGCGCCGGTGACCAATCCCGCGAAGCCGCCGCCGATGACCGCCACCGTCACGTCGCCCGACACCGGCTCGCGATCGGCCCGGTCGACGTACGGATCGTCGAGGAAGTGCGCGAAGCGTCCGGTCGGCTCGATGTACTGGTCGTTGCCGTCCTCGCGCAGCCGCTTGTCGCGCTCTTCGCGATACCGCGCCCGCAACGCCTGCCGGTCGACCGGACCTACAATAGATGCATCCCCCGCGGTCACGGATCCATTCTTACCCAGACTCGAGCGCGCGCAGAATTGCGCGCTCGACGGGGAACGGGCGGGCGCCCGAGAGCGGGAACGGCCGATGAACCGCCACGGCCGGTTGGGCGACGATGCGCGCCGCGACGCCGCGGTGAGGCCAAGTCGCGCGATGGACGAGAAACGGGTGACACACGAACACATCGCCGGCGCGCCCGGTCGCGAAGGCCGAAGCCCGTTCGAAGGTCGCCGGGAGAAACCGCCCCGCGAGCGCGACGAAGTGCATGCCCGGCTCGCCCGCGGATGCGAGCAGCGGCGGCACGTCGAGATGGGAACCGACCTTGAGCTCGGTCGGGGCATCGTCGGCGCCCACGTCGGAGAAGAGGACCAGGCACAGCAACCCGCGCGCGCGGCTCGCCAGATTGAGCCAGAGGCCACCGTCGGGTCCTTCGTAGCTCGCGTCCACGTGCCAGCCCGCGTCGCCGGGGTCGACCTCCGAAGGGAAGCGGACGGCGACCGTTCCGCCCACACCTTGGCGCTTCCACCACGTGCCGGGCCCGAGCAACGCGTCGTAGGTGTCCCAGAGGATCGGCTGCGTGCCCGCGACCGCGAACGTCGGGGTCTCGGGGCAGTTGATCCGCACGACGGGCTCCGACCACGTCGACGAATCGTGCAGGTCGACTCCCCGGCCGGCGAGCTCCGCCGCGATCTCGGCCCGCGCCTGCGTCACGACGTCGGCCGGTACCGCCGAGCGGAGCACGACGTACCCGTCTCGCTCGAACGTCTCGGCCATGGTCTCCACTGCGAGCGCGTCCTCCGCCTACGTCCACTCGTCGAGGAAGACGGGCCGGCCGAGCTCGATCGACCGGTGCGCGGCGGCACCGGTCGCGACCGACCACCACCCGTCGGCGACCGTGACTGCCGGCGGTGCGCCGGCTCGCACCGCGGCGGCGAACGCGGCGAGCTCGAGGTACGAGGCGCCGTGGTGAAAACCCTCGTAGAGAACGTCGGCATTCGCCGACGCGTCGATCTCGCGTACCTCGCGCGTGGAGCGATCGCCCACTCGTACGGTGCCGTCGGGTACGAACGCCTCGACCTTCCCGCGCGCGCCGACCGCGCAGAGCTCCTGCTCGTTGCGGCTGCCCTCGGCGAACATGCACAGGTCGAGGCAGCCGCGCACGCCGTTGGCGAAGTCGACGATCACGTACGCGTTGTCGAGGATGTCGGGCCGTTGGCCGTCGTATCGCTCGTCGAGATGGTTGACGCTCTGGCCGCCGCTCGCGAAGACGCGCACGGGATCCGCGCCGGCCGCGACGCGCATGAGGTCGAAGAAGTGGCAGCACTTCTCCACCAAGGTTCCGCCAGTGTTGGCGTTGAAGCGGTTCCAGTCGCCGACCTTCTTCAGGAACGGGAACCGGTGCTCGCGCACGAACACCATGTGCAGCGGCCCGGGCCCGCCCCCCTCGATCTCACTCAGGAAACGCGCGACCGGCGGCATGTAGCGGTACTCGAGGCCGACCCAGACGATCCCGCTCCGGGCGGCCGCCGCCTCCGACACGACCCGGCAGTCGTCGACCGTCGTGCACAGCGGCTTCTCGACGAGCACCGGCAGCTCCGAAGACCGCGCGAACAGCTCGGCGAGCACGGACGCATGCGTCACGTTCGGGGTCGCGACCACCACCGCGTCGACGTCTCGGTCGAGCACGTCGGCGAGATCACCGCCGATCGCGGCCGGATGGTCGGGGCCGAGCGTGAGGCTCGCCCACTTGCGTGACTCCGCGTGCGGATCGGCGACCGCGACGATCTCGGCATCGGGCAGCGCGAGCAGGTTCCGGAGATGCTCGCAACCCATCATCCCGGTACCGATCACCCCGAAACGCAGCGGCATGGGCCGGTACCGTAACGTTCGTGCCCCTCGACGTGGCGTGGTTCGCCGCACTATGCGACGACGACTACGAGTTCCTCGGCGTGCCCGACCCCGCGTTGCGCTCCTCGTGGGAGCACTGCCGCGACCTCGTGCTGCGCGCCGAGCGCAACGGCTTCCACAGCGTGCTGCTGCCCTCGGGCTACGCGCTCGGCATCGACGCGCCCGCGTTCGCCGCGGGGATCGCTCCGCTCACGGACCGGATCCGGCTGCTGCTCGCCGTTCGCGCGGGCGAGCTGTGGCCGCCGCAACTCGCCCGTCAGCTCGCGACCATCGATCGGATGGCCGGCGGCCGCCTCGACGTGAACGTCATCTCGAGCGACCTTCCCGGCGCGCCGCTCGACAGCGATCCGCGTTACCGGCGGACGCTCGAGGTCATGCAGATCCTCCGCAGGCTGCTCGACGGCGACCCGTTGCGTCACCACGGCGAGTTCTACGACCTCGACCTCGATCCGCCCGCGATCACGACCGTCTCGGGGCGGTGCCCGTCGTTCTACTTCGGCGGCCTGTCGGATGCGGCCCGGGAATGCGCCGCGGCGGGCGCCGACGTGTACCTGATGTGGCCCGACACCGAAGACGTGGTGGCCGCCGGCATCGCCGACCTGCGCGTACGTGCGGAGCGACACGGGCGATCATTGCGCTTCGGTTACCGCGTGCACGTCGTGGTGCGGGAGACCGAGCCCGCGGCGCGGGAGGCGGCGCAGCGACTCGTCGGCCGGCTCGACCGCGAGACCGGCGACGCGATGCGCGCGCGCTCGCTCGACAGCACTTCGGTCGGGGTCCGGCGCCAGGCCGAGCTACGCGACGCGGCCACCGACGACGGCTTCGTCGAACCCAACCTCTGGACGGGGATCGGGCGGGCCCGCAGCGGGTGCGGCGCCGCGATCGTCGGCGATCCCGATCAGGTGCTCGCGAAGCTGATCCGCTACCGGTCGCTCGGCATCGACACGTTCATCCTGTCCGGCTACCCGCACGCGAACGAGTGCGACCTGTTCGCCGAGCACGTGCTGCCGCGGCTGCGAACGGAAGCGCCGTAGAAGATCAATCGCGCCCGCGGCCGGCTGCTGCGCTACGCGTGCCGGCTGGCGACAACCGCCTTGATCGGATGAGCGGCGCTGCGGAGGCTGACCGAAGATCCGAAGAACCGCGCGTCGCCGAAGCAATAGATGTTCCCGTACTGCCCGACGAGCCAGTAGCCGTGACCGGTCGAGGTCCGAGTCATCCCGACAACCGGCACCGGCGCCTGCTGGTGCCGTCTCGATCCGTAATAACGCGCGTCACCGAACGTGAAGACGTGACCGCTGCGGCCGACGAGCCAGTAGCCGTTGCCCGAGGGCGTCGCGGTGATTCCCACGATGGGTTGTGAGAGGTGCTTCGCGCCGGTGTCACCGTGGGACTTCGCGTCGCCGAACGGGAAGACGTTGCCGCTGTGTCCGACCAGCCAGTAGCCGTTCCCCGAACGGGTCGCCGCGATGCCGACGATCGGCTGCTTCAAATGCCGGGCGACGGTCGTGCCGTAGGGCTTGGCGTCGCCGAACGCGAACACGTTGCCGTTGCGCGCGACGATCCAGTAACCGTGTCCCGACGGCGTCCGGGCCATTCCCACCACGGGTTGGCTCACGTGTCTCGCGGCCGCGGAGCCGTACAGCTTCGCGTCGCCGAAGCTGCGCACCGCGCCGTTGCGGGACACGAGCCAGTAGCCGTGACCGGACGGCGTCGACGCCATGCCGACGACCGGCTGCACCAGATGCCTCGCCCCGGCCGACCCGAAGTAATGCGCGTTGCCGTAGGCGAAGACGCCGCCGTCGCGCGAGACCATCCAATACCCGGCGCGCACCGGGACCTGGCGCGGCTTGGCGACCTGCGGCGCGGGCGGTGAGCCGGTGTGCTCGGCGTTGCGTCGCCACTGCGGCCACGCGGGGTCGATCGCGGGCGCCGTCGGCATGTGGAACGACTCGACGCGACCGGCACCGTCCTTCGGGAGCCCGTCGCCCTGTGGGAGCCAGCTCTGGATGATCAGCCGCCATCCGTACCCGGGGCCGAAGTCGGCGACCGCGGCCGAGTTCTGCACGATCCGGTTGATCTCGATCGGCCGGTACAGCTGCGCGCCGTCCCGGCCTCGCAGCAGATAGAACTGACCGGCCTGACCGACCGCGACGTCGTTCACACCGTCGCCGTCGAGGTCGACGAGGATCGGCGTCGAGAGGATCTCGGTGTGGTCGTTGGCGGCGAGCCGGTCCCAGAGCAGACCGCCGTGACCGTTGAAGGCCCACACCCGGCCGTCGGTGCACGTCGCGCAGGCAGTCACCACGACGTCGTTGCGGTGGTCGCCGTTCACGTCGCCGATCACGGGCGAACCGAAGATCGGACCGTTGAGGAGCACCGGCCAGCCGGGAACGGGTGAGCCGTCGTCGAGGTGGTATGCGTACAGCGAGTTGGTCGCGACCGCGTCTCCCGAGGGACCGTCGCCGGTGCCGACCACCACGTCCTTGCGGCCGTTGCCTTCGAGGTCACCGATCGCGGGGCTCGACTGGAAGATCTGGTGCCGGCAGTGCGACCACAGCACGCGGTACCCGCCGGCCGTCACGCGAATCGCACGCAGGATCCCCGACCAGGTCTGCGCACCGCACGGACCGCCCGGGCTCGCGTCGCCGCCGAGGAAGATGTCCATCCGGCCGAGGCCCGCCTCGTCGTACAACGCGGGCGAGTCCCAGATGGTGTCGAGGCTGTCGATCGGGAAGCCCGCAAGCGCCTGACCGAAACGGTTGACCACGTAGATGCGGTGATCGAAGCTGCCGAACACGACGTCGGCGAAACCGTCGCCGTTCACGTCGCCCACGGCGGGTGTGCCGACGACGCCGCTCTCGCCCGCCGCCACCATGGTCTGGATGCGCCAGCGAACCGTTCCGTTGGCGTTGAACGCGACGACGCCCCCTTGTTGGCCGGGGATGTCGATGCTTCCCGCGCCGACGATGATCTCCTTGCGGCCGTCGCGGTCGAGGTCGGCGACTGTCGGGCTCGACTCGACCGCCACCGTCTGACCGGGGATCACCTGCACCGGTTGGGGCCAGCCGGGAAGGTCGCGGCCGTTGCGGCCGTCGAGCACGTGCACCATGCCCGAGAGGTCGGCGGTGACGATGTCGAGGTGACCGTCGCCATTCACGTCGGCGATCACCGGCGACGACAAGTGCGTCGGGCCGAGCGGGGTGATCCACGACGCGCCCGGGAATCTCGGCAACCCGGCCGCGCCGGCCGCGGGAGCCAGGCCCACCGCCGGGATCGCACCGCCGATCGCGATCGCCACGAACCCGGCCGCCCACCGGCGGCTCACCCGCAGAGCGGACACGGCGTTCACGGCACGCGTTCCGCTCATTCGACGACGCAACAGAACACACCTCTCGGCCGCTTGGTCCCTTCATCATCGGAACCCGCGCGCCCAACCTTGACGCTGCCGCGCCCGAAGCCGGGGCGATACGAGCGGCGGGCGCCACTGACCAGCACCTCGACCTGCGATTAGCCTCCGCGCCGTGGCGACCGAGACGCCGACGACGGCGACCAGCCGGCCCGACTACCTCGCGCGGGTAGCCGAGATCGCCGACATCGTGCGCGCCGACGCGGAGCAAGCGGAGATCGACCGCCGGCTCGGCGACCGCACCGTCGAAGCATTGCGCGACAGCGGCCTGCTGCGCATGCTGCTCCCCGCGCGCTACGGCGGGGGCGGGCTGCATCTCGGCGACACGTTCCCGATCATCGAAGCGATGTCACGGGTGAACGGCTCGGCCGGTTGGAACCTCCAGATCGGGTCCACCACGGTTTCGATCGCGCACGACCTCGCCGACGACGACGCACGCGACGAAGTGCTCGGCGACCCACGAACGATCGTGGCCGGCACGATCAATTTCATGAACATCAAGGCGCGGCGCGCCGACAGCGGCTACGCGTTCGACGGCGAAGCGACGTTCCTTTCGGGGAGCTCACACGCCGACTGGCTGATGATCGGCGGCTGGCTCCACGACGAGCACGGCCAGCCGGAGTTCACCGCTTCGGGTATGCCGCACGTCGTGCGCGGTGTCATCCCCATGGATGCGGTCACCCTGCGGGACACGTGGCACGTGGGCGGGATGCGCGCTACGGCAAGCAACGACGCCACCCTCGACTCCATGTTCGTGGCCGACCACTACATGTGCGCGACGCGCGGCACCGGCCTCGCCGAGGGCGACCCCGCCGCGTCGCTCCCGGTGTTCAGTCGTTTCGGTTGCGGCCTCTCCTACGTCGGGATCGGCATCGCGCGCGGCGCGCTCGACGCCCTGAAGCACGTGGCGGCCACCAAGGTCGCGGTCGGCGGGAGCGGTCCGCTCGCCGAGCGGGCCGACGTGCAGATCGACGTCGCGCGCGCCCGCGGGATGATCGAAGCCGGTTCGGCGTTCCTGCGCGAGGCGTTGGCCGCGGCCGAGGCCAAGCTCGTCGCGGGGAACGCCCTCGATGTCGAGGATCAGGCGCTGCTCCGGCTCTCCTACGTGACCGCCGCCGAATACGCGGCGCACGCGACCGACGTCATCACCCGCACTGCCGGATCGTCGGGTCTGTACGAGCGCGACGGCATCGAGCGGTGCTGGCGCGACGCCAACACGGTCACCAAGCACGTTACGGTTTCGTCCCGCTTCTACGACCGCGTCGGTCGCATCCTGCTCGGCCTGGCTCCCCTTCCCGGACCGATCTGATCCGGGCGATCACCCGAGCGTTCCGCGCCTACTGCACGAGGCGCACCGGGTCGCCGAGCAGGTACGCGTTCCACGACGTCGTGTCGTTCACGCCGCCGGCGAAGAGGTAGTTGATCTTCAGCCAGCAGCCCTGCGGATCGGAGTCGTTGCACGTGTAGTTGTTCGGGATCGGCACGGTGACGGTGCTCCACTGCGCGTTCCAGATGGTGCCGCCGCCGCCGTTGACCCCGTCGATCTCGCAGTTGGGGATCGGTGAGAGCGGTCCCCACGGCGCGCTCGGGGTGTTCGCGGCGTAGCCGAGCGCGCCGGTGCTCGAGTTGCCGGTCCACTGGCAGTTCGCGAAGTTGGCGCCCACGTTGCTGTCGGGCGGGGGCACGACTTCGAGCGAACCCGTCGACGACGCGTCGCCGATGTCGTAGAAGTTGAGCACGAGCGTGTGGCCGGCGGCCGCGGTCGGCACTCGGGCCAGGTAGAACTGGCTGGTCTGACCGCCGCCGACATTGGCGTAGATGCCCATGTACGCGTTGCCGGCGATCTCGACCGGCGGCGCCGGACCGCTGCCCGCCGTGGCGCGCAACGAGAACCGGTTGTGACCCGCGCTCGGCCGGTCGGTCGACACTTCGATGAAGTACTCGTCGCCGGTCTGGCCGGTGACGGGGCAGAGATTCACCCACTGCCGGAAGTACGTCGCGAGCGGTCCGGGTGCGCCGGGAACGGTGAACCCGGTGCCGAGCGCGGCCGCGAGGTCGCCGCTGAAACCGGGATACGTGACCGAGCACACCGGCTGCGCGGTGCCGGGATCACCGATGTAGACGGGGGCGGACGGGGCCTCGCCGGTGCCGGGCAGGCTGATGCCGAT
>CAZLEC010000024.1:0-16764 GCA_964558245.1 uncultured Burkholderiales bacterium
CGGTGTGCTGCGGCATCGTGCCGTCGTACCTGGCCAACCGCCACTGGGTGTGGGGTAAGACCGGTCGCAGCAGCATGCTGCACGAAGTCGCACCGTTCTGGCTCCTCTCGCTCGCCGGATTGGCCGGTTCGACCGCCGCCGTGTCGTGGACGGCATCGCTGACCGCCGACTGGACGACCACGACGCGCGCCGTCTTGCTCCCCGCCGCGAACCTGAGCGTGTTCGCCGCCCTCTGGGTCGTGCAGTTCATCGTGCTCGACCGCGTCCTGTTCGCGCATCCCACTCCACAAAAGGAATCTGTCCGATGAGCGTGCTCGCCCCGCCCCGCCCCGACGCCGAGTTTTCGCTCGACTCCGAGGCCGAACCGCCTACGCCTCCTCGCTCGCGCGTGGCGCGCGTCTGGCGCGGCCCGGAAGCCGACCCCGCGTGGGTGCGCCCCGCGTTGCTCGGACTGCTGGCTACCACCGCGGCGCTGTATCTCTGGAACCTCGGCGCGTCGGGCTGGGCCAACTCGTACTACTCGGCCGCGGTGCAGGCCGGCACGAAGAGCTGGAAGGCGTTCTTCTTCGGGTCCACCGACTCGTCGAACTTCATCACCGTCGACAAGACGCCAGGGTCGCTCTGGATCATGGAGCTCTCGGCGCGTGTCTTCGGGGTCAGCTCGTGGAGCATCCTCGTGCCGCAGGCGCTCGAAGGCGTCGCGGCGGTCGGGATCCTCTTCGCGACCGTCAAGCGATGGTTCTCCCCCGCCGCGGCTTTCATCGCGGGCGCGGTGTTCGCGTTGACCCCGGTTGCCGCGCTGATGTTCCGCTTCAACAATCCGGACGCGCTCCTCGTCATGCTGCTCGTGGCCGCCGCGTACGCAGTGACACGCGCGCTCGAAGCCGGGCGTCTGCGCTGGATGTTGGCCGCGGGCGGTCTCGTCGGATTCGCGTTCCTCGCCAAGGAGCTCCAGGCCTTCGTGGTGCTCCCCGGATTCGCGCTCGTGTACCTGATCGCCGGACCGCCGAAGCTCGCGCGCCGCGTCGGGCACGTGATCGCACTGGGACTTGCCGCGCTCGCGGCGTGCGGGTGGTGGGTCGCCATCGTGCAACTCTGGCCGGCGTCGAGCCGCCCCTACCTCGGCGGCTCACAGAACAACAGCTTCTGGAACGTGCTGTTCGGATACAACGGCTTCGGCCGGCTGACCGGCAACGAGTCGGGCAGTGTCGTCGGTGGCGGCGCGGCCGGCACCGCGGGCCAGTGGGGCCCGACCGGCTGGACGCGCATGTTCAACACGTCGTTCGGTGGTCAGATCTCGTGGCTGTTACCGGCTGCGTTGATCCTGTTGATCGGCGGCCTGGTGCTCACCGCCCGGCGCGCACGTACTGACCGCGCTCGCGCCGCGCTGGTGCTGTGGGGCGGGTGGCTCCTCGTGACCGGAGCCGCGTTCAGCTTTGGTCAGGGAATCATCCACCAGTACTACACCGTGGCACTCGCCCCCGCGATCGGTGCGGTCATCGGTATCGGAGAGACGTTGCTGTGGTCGCACCGTGAACACCGCCTCGTACGCGCGCTGCTGGGCCTGACCGTCGCGATCACCGGTTGGTGGGCGTACGAGCTCTTGGGCCGCACTCCGAATTGGAACCCTGCGCTTCGCACGGTCGTGGTCGCGGTGAGTGTCGTGATCGGACTCGTGATTGCCGTAGCTCCGGCGTGGCGCGGGCGCTTCGGCGTCGCGCTGGCGATCAGCGCGGCGGCCATCGGCATCACGGCGCCTGCCGCCTACACGCTCACGACGGTCGCCACGCCGCACACCGGCGCCATACCGATCGCCGGGCCGAGCTCGGCCGGCGCGTTCGGCGGCGGCGGTCCCGGCGGCGCGCGCTTCGGCGGCGCACCGGGAGGCAACACCAACGCCGGTGGCCCGCCGAACGGCACGTTCCCGAACCGCCGCGCGCTTCCCAACGGTGGTGCGTTCCCGCAACCGGGAGGGACCGCGACTGCCGGCGGCGCCAACGGGCCGAGCGCGCGCGGCGGCATCGGCGGCCTGCTCGACAGCTCGACTCCCGGATCCAAATTGACCGCGCTGTTGCAGAAGAGCTCCGGCTATCGCTGGACGGCCTCGGCGGTCGGCGCCAACACCGCGGCCGGTTACCAACTGGCATCCGGCAAAGCGATCATGGCCATCGGTGGCTTCAACGGCACCGACCCCACGCCGACGCTCGCGCAGTTCGAGCAGTACGTGCGCGCGCACGAGATCCACTACTTCATCGGCGACAGCGGCCGCGGTGGCGGTTTCGGCGGCGGCGCGGGCGGCTCCAACGCTTCGAGCACCTCGAGCCAGATCTCGCAGTGGGTGCAGAGCCACTTCACGGCGAAGACCGTCGACGGCGTCACCATCTACGACCTCTCGTCACCGAGCGTCTCGTCCGCGTCCTGACTTTCGGAGAAGGTCGAGCAGCCCGCCGCCGCAGGTCGACGTTGTGATCTCGCCGAACGATCTCGACGCCGACGCGACCCTCAGTCGAGCGGTCGAGCCACCGTTCGTGCTTCCGTGCGGTGCGAGAACGCGCCGACCATGTCGTCGATCGCGACCACGCCGACAAGCTTGCCTGCCGTGTTGACGACCGGCAGGCGCCGACAGCGCGCCGCAGCCATCTTCGCCGCCGCGTCGTACACGTCCTCATGCTCGTGGACCGTCATCACGGGCCCGGTCATCGCGTCACAGGCGGCGCTACTCGTGGGCAACTCACGCGCCATCGCGTTGACGAGGTCGCGATCCGTGATGATGCCGACGATGCGGTCTTCGGCATCGGTGACGACCACGGACCCGATCTCCTCCCACTCCATCTGACGGGCCACCTCCACGAGCTTGGTCTCCGGCCCACACGTCACGGCGGGCACTCGCATACAACCTTGAACCTCCATCGTCGTGATCCTTTCTCTCGCCGCGCGGTGGGCTCGGCCGCGCGGACTAGACGTAGCCGCCCTGGTGAATGTGCCAGATCGGTTCGGGTCCGTGAAGCTCGCGGCCGCTGATGGCCCAGGGATCGATCAGCAGCCACGCGTCTCGGTCGGCGAGCCAGGACTCCGGGTCGTAGCCGTCGCGAAAGTCCGTCGAGCTCGGAAACGCGTGGAGGAGCTCGCCGCGCACGAGCACGGACCAGCCTTCGTGGAGCACAGGATCGATGGAATCGATCTCGAACGCGACATTGGTCGGTGCTTGGTCGATGACGTTGCCGGGGCGCGTGCGTACTGCGAGGAGCGGGCCCGAAGGGGGTTCCGCGAGCCGATAATTCACGGGAAGTATGACCGGGTTGTCGGCGACGACGAACGCAATCCGGCCGATGTTTCCCAGCCGCAAACGAGTGAGACACGCTTCTTGCGAGAGCTCCTCCAGCTGCGCGTCGCTCATTCGTGCTCCCCCGTGATGATCCCGACGAGCTGACCCGAATCGTCCAGAACCGCCAGCCCACTCACGTCCGACTGCACCAGCCACTCGATCATGTCCTTGAACGGCGTCTCCGGCGCAACCGACACAACGTCCCTCGTCATGATGTCTTTGATCCTCACCACGACCTCCCGTCACACGTTTCGAAACCTCCCCGAGCATCCGACACCGGACGACCGGCGGCCAGAGTCGAAGGTCCCGCAAGCCCGCCGAATGGTCCGGTGCCCGATCCTGGCGGTGTTCGACGACGCCGGGGCGTCAACGCTTCGCTTCGGCGGGAACGGCGACGATCTCACCGATGCCGTGTCGGAGCTCGGTGATCTTGCCGTTGGCTTCGAGTCGGTAGAGGCCGGTGTCGAAGCCTCCGGTGAGCGGCGCGCCCACGAAATAGGTGCGGCCGTCGCGCACGACGACTTCGAGCGGGTCGACCGCGATCGGCGTGTGAGAGCTCAGGTGGTAGCTCCAGTCGTACCGATCGATGCTGAACCCGCGCTCGGCCGTGCCGCCGTAGACGTAGAGCGCGTTCGGCGTGGCGGTGAGCCCGGATTGTCCGGCGAGGTTCAGGACGTTCGGTCCCCACGGGATCGCGCCGACGCCGTCGTCGGGATGGGCCCGGGGCGTGAGGGCCGTGAGCTTCCATCCGGCGGAGGCGTCGTGATACTCGGCGAGCACGGTCCGTCCGTCGGGAGTCCAGGCGATGTTGCCCACGGGAGCGCCCGGCACCGCGGTGGCCGGCACCCTCGCGATCCCGCCGTTGGGACCGATCACCGTGACCTTCGCGTCGTGACGTAGGCATCCGGTGTAGGCGAAACGAGTGTCGTCGGGACTCAGAGCGATCCACGTTCCGCCGAACGCCGGGCGCACCGCGCCGGTCTCCAGACCACGCGTCGTGACGGTCCCGCATTGCCGCGGACCGACCGGGCTCGTGGCGACCCACAGTGTCCGTTGGTCGAGCGAGAGTTGGAACTGCCGTTGGTTCGGCCGGTGGTCGGTGACGCCGATGCTGAACAGCGCGTGCAACGGTCGCCCGTCGGAGTCGAGCGCGAGGGCCACGCCCGTGTTGCCGTCGACGCCGATCAACGCGGTTCCCGTCGGGAGAATCTGCACCGATGCGCCGTTCCCGTAGAAGCGCGCCCCGCCGAAGTCGAAGATCGAACCGTCGGTCGCGAGGAGGCGGTAGCCCTGCCCGGCCGGCATCGCGCTCATCGCCGCGATCCGCGAGTTGACGTGCGCGTTCCCGATCGAACCGATGAATTGCGCTGCGAACGCGAACACGCCGCCGTCGTCCGCGACCTCCCAGTAGCCGCCGCCGCGGGCGGCGCTCATGCCGACGATCGGCCGGTTCAGCACATGGCCACCCATGGAACCGTGGAAGCGCGCGTCACCGAAGGTGAAGATGCCGCCGTCGGAGGCCACCTCCCAGTAGCCCCGCCCGTCGGGCGTGGCGGCCATACCGACAACGGGTCGGTTGAGGCCCCGGCCGGACATGGAGCCGTAGGCGCGCGCGTCGCCGAACGCGAAGATCGCACCGTCGGAGGCCACCTCCCAGTAGCCCTTCCCGGTAGCCGTCGCCGCGATCCCGACAACGGGTCGGTCGAGATGCTTGCCCCGCATCGACCCGTACGAATGTGCGGAACCGAATGGGTAGACGGCGCCGTCCGCACCGACGAGCCAGTAACCCGAAGCCGAACCCGGCGCCGCGATCCCGACGATCCGCGCCGACGCGACGATCTGGCTGTCCGGCAACGAGCCGTAGAACGACGCGTGACCACGCGTGACGACGCCACCGTCGGCCTTGGCGAGCCAGTAGCCCAACCCGCCGGAGCTCACCGCCATCCCGACGAACGGCGCCGACGGCGCGGCGATCACCTTGTACGGCGTTGAGACCGTGATCGCGGTTGCGGGATCGTTCGTCGTGTTGCATCGCAACGAGAACATGTACTTCCCCGGCGCCACCGGCGTGTTGTGCCCCCAGTTCCTGGGAATCACGAAGTACTGGATGCCGTGGCCGCCGACAAACGGCAGCGTCATCGATTCGTCACCGGCTCCCGCGGTCGACTGGAATTTCACGCTTTGACAGCCGTTGTTCGCCGGCCCGAAGCGCAAGCTCACCACCGTGGACACCTGCCCCGCTCCGGGACTGACCGACAAGGCCGGCTGCACCGTCGCGGAAGCCGGCGCGGGTGTGTCGACCACGAACCCGCCAACCGCAGAGGCAGCGAACGCAACAACGATCGCGGTACGTGCCCAGCCTCGGCCCTGTGTTCGGATGCTCACGGTTCGTGCCTTTCACCGGCGTCGCGCTGACCTGTTGAGTCTTTTCGCGAATTGCAGCCGCGGAGTAGGGCCGAACGTCCCTGGTTCCGCGTGCACGTCCCCGCAGAGGAATCCGTCTCGTTCGTCATCCAGAACTCGAACCGGCAGACCGTTCAGGGCCCGCATACTCCCGGTCTCCTGGCCGCCGCCGACTACTCGTTCCAGTGGAACGGCAAGACCAACACAGCCAAGATCGCAAGGGACGACACCTACGGCGCAACCTCACGCCAGGACCGGCACGTTCCAACTGACTTGGACCCTGCGAGGCTACGGAGGGCAGGTGGTTCCCGCGGGCGCGTACAAGTTCTTCTTCACGGCACTGGACTCGGCGGGGAACCGTCGGACAACGCCGAAGTACATCGTCCACGTCTCGTACAATCGCTCCCCATGAATACCGTCGCGTCCGGTTGAGGAACCGCCCAAATCGAGTTCGTCATCGGGCGTCGTTCAACGTCTTCTGGGTTCCGCGCGTGGAGTCCTCCGAGGGCTCACGATCGTCGTAGGGAAAGAGCGCGACGGGGACCGATGCGTCGGCCAGCATCTCGCGTACGACGCGACCATGGCCCTCCGAGAGGTCGCGGTGCCACGCGAACACCACCATGTCGACGTCGAGCTCGCGTGCTGCCTCGCGCACCGCGTCGGCCGGGTCGCCGACGCGCATCTCGAAGCGGATGCGCGAGAGATCGGGGACGACGCCGCTCGCGGAGCGAATCATGAACTCGTTGGCGAACGCGTCGGCTTCGTGCACGGCACTGTCGGCGAACGGTGGCAAATTCGACGGTTCCGTCACGTGAAGCGCGATCACCTCGGGCGTCGGGCGGGTACCGAACTGCTCGAACAGTCGTACGAGAGCATGACTCTCACCATCACCCTCGACTGCAACGAGAACACAGCGCAACGGTCGATCGGTTGCGTGTGGGGGTACGACCACAATCGGGCGATCGAGCGACTGGACGAGGTCGATCGCAACGTGACCGGCCGGCGATGGCCCGGCGGGAACGCCACGGGTACCGATCACGAGTGCGACGACGTCTCGTTCGCCGGCCTCCGATCGGAGAACCGGGACGATGTCGCCGTGGCGGACGTGCAGCGGAACGTGCGCCGCGCGCGAGATCGAAGTGGCGTTCTCGCCGCTGCCGTCTTCTTGCACGTGAACGCTCTCGACGCGGGCCCCGATCAGGTCGCCGAGCCGACGGGCGACGTCGAGAACGGGCTGAGCGGCGGCCGAGTCGTCGATGGCAGCCAAGACCCTCATGATGCTTCCTTTCGGTTCGATCGTTGCACGCGTGTCCGGCCCGCCTCGCACTCGACGCGACCACCGTCGATGACCAACGCGACGGGCGACGACGCGGTCGCGACGATGGCGTCGGGCTCCACCCGCAGCCGCAACGCGACGCCATGAAACTGGATTCGGAGCTCGAGCGCTCCCCAAGATTTGGGGAGGCACGGATCAACGGTGAGCGCGTCGCCGCAAGGCCGCAATCCTGCGAACCCGTAGGCAAGCGTCTGCCACACGCCCCCCATCGTGCCGAGGTGCACGCCGCCGGCGCCGGTTCGGGTGAGGTCATTCGTGTCGATGCTCGTCGCGATTCGCAACGCGTCGAGCGCCTGATCCATCCGGCCGGCACGAGCGAACAGTGCGGCGTGGACCGCCGGTGAGAGCGAGCTGCCGTGTGCGGTGCGCGGCTCGTAGTAATCGAGGTTCGCGCCGAGGGTTCCCGGTTCGACCTCGTCGGGGAGCAGGTGGTGAAGCATCAGGACGTCAGCCTGTTTCACGATCTGTGTGCGCCGCACCCGCTCCGGGCCCAGCAACTGGTCGGCGGTAATGGGCCGTTGCGGTGCGATGTCGCGAATGAGCAACGGCTCGAGTTTGGAGTAGCCCGCGAACTCCTCGTACAAGCCGGCCGCGGGATCGAAACCGTCGATCAGCACGTCGGCGAGGTGTTTCCAGGTCTCCAGCTCCGACTCCTCCACGGCGTCGTCGTCGACAGCCGCCGCAGAGATGGCCGCGCGCCGAAGGTTCCACCGCGCGAGCACGTTGGTGAACGCGTTGTCGTCGACAGGCTCGTGGTATTCGTCGGGCCCGATCACCCCATAAAGGTGCGCCCGCCCCGTGCGGTCGAGACGAATGCGGGACGCCCAGTAGCGGGCGGTCTCGATGAGGATGCGTCGGCCGGCGCCGGTGGCGAACTCCTGGTCGTCCGTCCAGTCGACATAGCAGCACGCAGCCCAGGCAACGTCCGCCACGATGTGCACCTCGGCCTCGCCGGTGCGGATCGGCACGACGCGGCCGCTCCGGTCGCGTCCGGAACGGGGAGTGACGTCGAATCCACTCTCCGCCGACTCCCAAGGAAAGCGCGCACCGCGACGGCCCTCGGCCCGCGCGGCGGCGAGGGCCGCGGGGAGACGATTGCACCGGTACTCCAACATCGCCCGAGCGGCAGCCGGCGCGGTCGCGGCCAGGAATGGCAATACGAACAGGTCTGCGTCCCAGAACACGTGCCCCCGATAGGCGTGTCCGGTGAGACCACGCGCCCCAACGGCCGCCTCGCCGCGGTCGGCGGCCGAGGCCATCAGATGGAAGAGGGCCAGACGCACTTCGAGTTGGAGTTGATCGTCACCCTCGATGCATATGTCGGCACCTTCCCACCGTTGCGACCACGCGCGGCGGTGTTCCGCCAGGAGCGCGTCGAACCCCGTGGCCCGCGCGCTCGCAAGATTTGCCGCCGCGCGCTCCGGCTCGGCGCCGTCCGTCCCCGGCACGTAAGCCGCGATGCGATCGAGTCTGGATGCATCACGTTCCTGCCACGCCGCGGCGGTGATCGATCCGCCGGTACCACGGGTCGCCATCCACTCGTACTCGCCTATCGCGCCGGTCATCACCGCCCCATCCGGGGCATTCAGCGCGTCGGAGCTTTCGGGCGGATCGGCATCCGCGCGCAACACGGTGATACCCGGTCGAGCAAGCGACGAAAACCGCACCGACTCCATCTTGACCGCGCCGTCCACATCCTCGCCGAGCAGCCCGGCTCTCAGATCGAGCACGCGCCGTACGGAGTGATCGGACGTCAGCTCACGCGCCAATGTCGCCCACCGCGGCCCGGCAAGGAGATCGCTGAGCGACCCATCGCCGTCGTAAACGCCGGCTACGACCAATTCCGGTCGGGCCGCGGGATGCGAGAACAGTGGCGCGCCGTTGGTGCCGATCACGCCGTCGGCGATCGTGAGCAGGGCCTCGTTCGAACGCCCGGTGTCGGGGTCGAAATCGTCGACCACGAACGACCAGCCGTCACGCACCACGACGCGCGGAAGATCCGCGCGGCGTCGATCCTGTTCGCGCAGCAAGTCGAGAAACGGACCGGCCCGGCGCACGAACCGGGCGCCGAACTCGTTACCGGCGACGAGAACAAGTTCGGGAGCGATACCGTCGATCCAGAACTGCTCGAGAACCGCGAGCGCCGAGTCGCTTTTGTCCCGTGGACGATGCAGCCGCTCCGGCACGACGAGTCGGGGGCCGTCGGCGCCGACCTCGAATACTTCCGATCCGCGATTCACTGCCAACAGCAGTCGTCCCGGCCCCGGCGGACGCACATCCAGCCAACCGTCGACGCTCTCGACGTCGGCATCACTGACGAAGCCGACCCCCACACCGCGCGCGCACAGCTTCGAGACGAGATCACGCACGGTGCTCGCGTCACTCGAGGGATCGCACTTGACCTCGTCCCAGTCGAGCAACACTGCCTCGAAGCGGCCCGCGATCGACGCCGCCTGTCCAGTGTCGCCCATGCGTGCATCTCCCTTCTTCGTCATCCGTAAGCATCCGCGCGCCGGCTGCGCGATCGAGAGAGCCATTCGACCTCTCAGTGTGGACCGTTCGGCACGTTCCGCACGCGCGCCCTTCCGGCCCTGCGCGCGCGACTCGATCGCACCGTCGATGTGACCTTTGGCTCTGTTGAGAGCTGCGTCACCGTTTCTACGTTTGCTGTGTTGGGTGACCCGGCGAGCAGCCCGATGAGGTTGCTCGTACAAACTCGGCCCAGGAGAACGGGATGGCTCTTGATAGTCCGTCCGTAGACGCACGTGACGTGTCGGTTGCCGACGAAACGAGCCGGCCGGGCGCGGCGAACTCGGCGAGCGCCGAGACCACCCGCTCGGGCAAGCCGGTCGAGCGGCTCGAGGCAACCGCCCGTGGGCCCGGGCGGGCTCACGGAGCCGAACCGACCGAGCGCGACCAAGTGATCCTCACGGCGCTGAACGGGTCGCAGGCGAACGAGTCGGTGTTGGGATTCGCGAAGCTCTTCGCGGCCATCTGCCGATCGCGCGTACGTGCGTTGCTCGTCGCCGCGCCGGGCAACGGCAACGCCGTGAACGAGCTCGCGACACGCGAGCACGTGGACTTCGAGCTGATGGACGGCGATCCAATGCTCGAGATCGTGCGAACCGCCGGCCACGCGCAGGTGAGGCTGGTGGTGGTTGGCGGGCACGAAACGCCGTCCGCGCTCGAGCCCGAGTCGTTGGCGTGCGAGTTGGCGGTCCGGCTGCACCAGCCACTGCTCGTGGTCCCCGCGCACGCGATCGTGCCCACCTCGCTCGAACGTGTGCTCTTCCCGCTCGGAGGCGCCGAACCGGCAACCGCCGCCATCCGCGCGCTGCTCGAGCGGGTGCCGTTCGATGCCGACACGGAACTCGTCATGCTGCACTCCTATACCGAGAAGGACGTACCGCGATACGCCGATCACGAGCCCTACGACACGCTGGACCGAATCCGCGACTTCCGCGAACGTTTCGTACCCACCGGCTTGCTCGGGCCGATCGAGTTCCGATTCGGCTCCCCGCACGATGTCGTGCCGCGGGCCGCAGCCGCGCTCAGCCCTTCACTCGTCATCGTGTCGTGGTCGCAAGTGCTCGCGCCCGGCCACGCCGCGGTCGTCAAGTCACTTCTCACGAGCTCGAGCCAACCGACGCTGTTGGTTCCCGCCGACTACGGATCGCTGTCGCTCGGGCCTGACGAGCCGGAGTTGGACCTGCGCGACGACGCCGCGCCGCAACCGGACGCGGTCGTCGACCACTCGTGAGCACGCCTGGTCTCGAGCGCGGCTTCCCGGTCAACGCGACCAAGCGTGGCGCTGACGGATGAGAATCAGCGCTCCGGAAACGAGCGAGCTCAGCCCGAACAGCAACGGGAAGGTCGGCGTCGAGCCGGTGCGGGGCAACGTGCCGGCTGCGGGAACCGTCGTGGTTGTCGCCACCACCGTCGTGCCCTGCCGACTGACCGTCCCAGTGGTCGTCGGCGCAGGTACCGTCGTTGCCACGACCGTCGTTCCGCGCACCTGGGTGCTCGTCGTCGTCGGTTGCGCCGCCGTGGTCGGGGTGACCGCGGTGGTCGTGGTGGGAATCTCGGTCGTCGTCGTCGTTGGCGCCTGGGTGGTGGTCGTGCTCGGCGACGTCGTCGTCGAAGTTCCGCAGGTCAGGGTCAAAGTCTCGTGCCCGTGCTGTGGGCCCATGTAGTTCCAGGTCACATCGACGTCGATGTTCGCCGGCGTATCGGCCAGCGGCGCGGTCGCAGCCGAGATATCGAGCTGCGCGACCGTGGTTGTGCTCGTGACCAGTCGGTCGGTACTGATCACCTGTCCGTTCACGTCGGCTGCGATGTGCACCTCGACGCCGGATTCGGGGAAGTCATTGAAGTGCACCGTCACCTGGTAGCAATCGGCACTCATCGACGTCACCACGTGCGCCGATGCGACACCACCCAGCGCGGCCAGGCTGATGCCGATCCCGAGCACGGGTGCGGCCATGATCATCAAGATCTGCCTCGCGGAATGCGTTCTCATGGTGTGACCTTTCGTCTCCGCCGAGGGCTTCACTGCTCGGGCACAGCCTCCGCGAGCGTGAGTCGCCCCGAAAGAGGACAAGGTCACGTCCGCGTCGTACCTGGTGGTGCCCCATCGCGGAGCATCCGTGCGGGTCAGACGAGTGCGATACCGCGTCACAGAGAAGGGACTTTCGTCCTTCGGTCTCGAAAGACTGCTTCAGATGCCGCGGGGCGTGGTCAGGGCCGCGCGCCCCGTGTGCGCGCGGCCCTGCTCGAGCAGCGGCGGGTGCGGTTCATCGCAACATTTCTCGTCGTGACGGTTACTTCGTCAGCCGTTCGATCTCCTGTTGGATGTCATGCTCGGTAACGGGTCGCCGGAAGTACACGTCCCACACGTTCAGGACGACGCCGACGCCCCATCCCAACAACACCCACGCGGGCCAGAAGTAGCCGGCGCCGGAAATCGCCCAGATCCCGACGAGCATCGCGTTGATCACGCAGTACGTCACGATGTGAGCGCCGAGATCACGACGCTTGTTGACACGTTTGATCGCCTGCTTCCGCAGATCTTCGTCAACAGTCATGACCAACTCCCTTCACTCGAACATGTTGAACGTACGACGACCATCGTGCGGTGATCAGGGCCGAAGGTCACGATCGTCAGCGACCGCAGTCGCCCCGAGCTACGGCCGAGTCGGCGCGAGACGCCGGCGGAGGTCTTCGACGAGCTCCGCGGCGCCGGCAACGTCGACGGCAGTGCCGTAGAGATGGAAGTCGGGTCGTTGCAGCGCCCACCGCACGTCGTTGGCGGCGAACCACGTCGCGAGGTCCTTTGCGGCACCGCGGACATCCACGACCGTGCCATCGATGGAGACGAGCCAGTGGACGAGTGACGGATCGAGATCGGCCGCGTCGGGATCGACCGTGACGAGACGCCAACCGGCGCCGTGCACGTCGTCGAACCAACGGCCGTCGAGGTTGCCCTGCGGGAACAGCTCGCCCGCGCGCGTCGACCCGGTGTGGACGAAGCCGCTCGCGATCCCCGGCAGGTCGGCGACCTCCGAGACCTCGTCGGTGACCGCGGCCGCCATCGCGTCGTCACGGGCCTTGGCCTCTGCCGGGTCGGGCACGCAGATGACCTTGCCGAGCTCGATGGAGAACTCGACCGCGGCGACCGCACTCGGCCGCCGCTCCTCGTCGTACGTCGCGAGCAACGCGTTTCCGGCCCGCCCGGTGAGCGCGAGGTCGAGCTTCCACGCGAGGTTGGACGCGTCGCGCATACCGGCGCACATTCCCTGGCCGGCGAACGGCGGCATCTGGTGCGCAGCGTCGCCGGCGAGGAACGCGCGCTCGACCTGCCAAGTGTCGGCGATGCGCGCCGCGAACGTGTAGACCGCGTGCCGTTCGAGCCGCGCGTTGCCCGCGTGCACGTCCCACGGTGCGAGCAACTTCCACGCGGTCGACTCCTCGCCCAGCTCCTCGAGCCGCTCGTCGGGCAGGCGCATGAACTCCCAGCGCCGGCGGCCGGGCCCGCCCGACACGGCCGTGGTCG
This sequence comes from uncultured Burkholderiales bacterium, assembly GCA_964558245.1. GTDB lineage: Bacteria > Actinomycetota > Acidimicrobiia > IMCC26256 > PALSA-610 > JBBQER01. The sequence continues at coordinate 13,117 of CAZLEC010000024.1, forward strand.
GTCGTTGCGGATCGCAGATCTGGAGATTGATCGGATCGAAGACCCGCGGTTCGTCGAGGATCACGTCGACGATGAGCCAGTCGTAGAAGAACCCGCGATCGTCCATCGTCACGCCGAGCAGCTCGCGCACGGTCGAGTTCGCGCCGTCACACCCGACCACGTACGAAGTGCGAAGCGTGCCGGACGCGTGGCGAACGACGACATGGTCGTCGTGCTGCTCGAGCCCTTCGACGCGAACGCCGCGGCGCAGCTCGAGGGAGGGCAGCGAACGAGCCCGCGACTCGAGCTCCGCCTCGACTTCGGGCTGACAGAACATCGACGAGAACGGCCAGCCCGAGCGTGCGGTACCGATGCGCCCGAACCGCAACAGGGTCGTGCCCTCGGCGTTGCGCCACTCGTAGATCTCGGCGGGTTCCGAGCGCGCGCGGACCTCGTCACCGATGCCGCACGACTGCAGGATGCGGCCGACTTCGTGGTCGAAGTGCACGGCGCGAGGCAAGGAGTAGGCGTGCGGCCACTGCTCGAGGATCACGACCGAACGTCCGCGCTGTGCGAGCAGGATGCCGAGCACGAGACCGACGGGGCCGGCGCCGACGATGGTGACGTCTACATCCATGGTCACGCCGGGCGCAGCGGTTGGTGGCCCCACGCGCTGATCGCGTCGTACTCCCGGTTGTCGTCCCATGTGTCGGTGATGACGCGCGCACCGTGACCGACCTCGATCTGGAAGCCGGCCGGTGTCTGCAGGTAGAAGCTGAACATGCGGTCGTTGTCGTGACGTCCGAGCCCGTTCGGAATCCCGAGGTCGGTGGCCCACAGCCGGTCGAACGCCGCGCCGACGTCGTCGCGTTCGTTCATCTCGAACATCACGTGGTGCAGCGTCTGCGGCAGCTCGAACGGCGCGCGCGCCAACGCGACGGTGTGGTGGCGCGCGTTGCAATGGAAGAACCGCACTTCGAGGTTGATGCCGGGTGCGAGCTCCGTCTCGAGCCAATCTGACTGCTCGAAGCCGAGGCCCTTGGTGAGGAAGGCGACCGACTCCTCGAATGCCGTCGTGGCGAGCACAACATGTCCGAACCCCACACCCTCGGTGAGGAAGCCGCCGGGAACGAGCGCCGACGAGAACGGTGTCGGTGCCTCGGCCAGACCGAGCACTACCTCGACATCCGAACCCCAGGGCGCCGCGGCGCGCGCGAGTCGGGCCACCCCGCGACCGGCGGCCGCATCGGCATCCTCGCCCGCGTCGCATCCGATCGCCTGCAGTCGCGCCACGGTCGCGACGAAGGCATCGAGGTCGACGGCCTCGACGCCGACGGCAACCGCGTCGTTGGCCGGTCCGGCCTGGATGACGACGCGGCGGGCACGTGAGTCGTTGCGCCACGTGTGCGCGCCCGATGCCGTCTGCTCGCCGGGGACGAGGCCCACGACGTCGGCGAAGACCGAATCGAGGATGGCGGGGTCGGGAACCTCGATCACGAGGTAACCAAGTTCGAGTTGATGTTGCATGGGCGTCCTGTCGTGGAGCTCAGTGGGCCAATATCAGCGGATCAGCGCGGGAAAGAGTCGCTCGGTGTTGGCGCGCAACGCGTCGAGCACCGAGCCCGGCGGATCGCCCGCCTCGGCGAGTCGCTCAACCGCGTTGGCCGCGGCAAACTCCGGAGTGAACGGGTAGTCACTCCCGTAGTGCAAGTGTTCGAGCGTCGTGAGCGTGAGGAGCGCGTCGAGTTGGCGCGGAATCGGGAAGCCGGCCAAGTCGAAGTGGAGCCGGCCCAAGTCGCGCAACACGTCGACCGAAGGGTCGGTGCCCAGCAACAGCGAGAAGACGCTGATCCGGTCGGCAACCATCGGCAGCGTCGCGCCCGCGTGCGGGATGATGAACTCGATTCCGGGATGCGCGGCGACCGTGCCGTTGAGCACCAGGTCGACCACGGCACGCGTGGTGTCGAAGAAGAACTCGAGCATCGGGCGCGGACGCCCGAGCGACGTGCGCTCCCAGCACGCCGGCGAAGTCGGGTGGATGAACAGCCGGGCACTGCGCCGGTCGAGCTCGCGGAAGACGGGCGCGAACGCAATGTCACCGAGGTAGGTGCCCCCGACGTTCGTCAGCACTGCGAAACCGGCGACATCGAGGTGTTCGCAGCAGTACGCGATCTCGGCGACGGCCGCGTCGACGTCGGGGAGCGGAAGCGACGCGAAGAGCCCGAAGCGTCCGGGGTGATCAACGACGGCGCGGTGTCCTTCCTCGTTCACCGCGCGGGCGAGATCGCGCGTCGCCGGCCCGTCGGCGAGGTGCACACCGGGCGACGAGATCGACAGGAGCGATGTCGCGATCCCCAACCGATCCATGGCGGCAACGTGCTCGGCGGCCGACCACTCCGGGATCTGCGGGAAGCCGTCGGGTTGCGCGTGGCCGTTGTCGACGAGCGCGGTCCGGTAGCCGGGCGGCACGTAGTGCGCGTGCACGTCGATCATGTGCGACGCGCTCACGCCGTGCTGCTCGTGACCCACTCGAACACGGTCTCGACGTAGAGCTCGGGCCGGGTGCCGTGCATCGAGTGGGCGACGTCGGGGAATGACCGGTACTGCACATTGACGCCCGCGCCCGTAAGAAGTTCTTGCACACGTTGTGCCTGTTGGTCGGACATCGCACCGAACAGGAAGCCACTGTCGTCGGCCGTGACGCGCATGTGGTGCGTCAGCAGCACGGCGGGAGCCTTGACGCTGCGCAGCATCCGCTCGTGATCGCAGGCGGCGCCGACCGTTCCACTCCAGAACGCCCGCCCCCACTCGGGGTCGTACTCCTTGAGATCCTGCGACGGCTCTTCGGGTACCGGGATGAACTTCATGTGTTCGGGCAAGTGCGCCGCGGACCCTTCGCGCATCGCGTCCCACGCACCGATCGACCATTGGTCGCCGAGAAACGTGCTCCACATGTTGAACAGCGGACCGATGCACTGACGGATACCGGGGCCGATGGCCGGCCGCACTTCCGACGAGAACAGCGGTGGATCCTCGTAGAGCGCGGCGCGCACCTGACCGGGCTTGGCATAGGCCGAGAGCCATGCAGCCAGCACGCCGCCCGAGGACAGGCCACTCACGATCGCGGGCCGGCCGACCACGACGTCGAGAAAACGAACCAGGTCGTTGCCGATGTTGTCGAGCGTGTAACGACCCGGCGTGCGCGTGCTGCGGCCCTGGCCCCGGAGATCGACGGCGAACACCTGGAAGCGTTCGGCGAGCAGCGGCATCGCCGCCTCGTACCCCCACCACGACTCGGTCTGGCCCGGGATGAGGAGGAGCGCGGGCGAGGTCGGATCGCCCGCGGTCGCGTAGTTCATGTCGATCTCGCCGAGACCGACCCGCTGCTCGGCGAACGCGTGAGCGACGTAGGTCTCGTCGGGATTGTGCGGTCCGAAGCGAGCGCGGTAGTCGGTCATCGGACACCAACATTGTTCGCGCGATCAGGGATCTGTCAATACCCTGTTCGATTGATTAGGCTGAGACCATGCCGAAGTCAGCAGCGGACGCGCCGGTGCGGGTCCCGCGCCCGTCGGCCGACGCGACGCGTGACCGGATCGTGGCGGCGGCGGCCGACCTGTTCTCCGAGCGTTCGTTCGACGGCGCGACGACGCGGGAGATCGCGGCGCG
>CAZLEC010000025.1:0-16753 GCA_964558245.1 uncultured Burkholderiales bacterium
CCGTTGGCCGACATGTCGAGCACGCGCTCTTTCACGTCGTAGGTGCCCTTGCGCAGCTCGTCGAAGCTGGTCGGGTCCATCCCGTACTCCTCGGGAGGACGACCGGTGACCGCGTTGAGGCCGACGTTGGGGATGTGGAAGTCCAGGAACTTCCACGCATCCGTGCCGTCCGCGCGGTGCTCCACTCGTGGCGCGATGTCGCGGTACTTGGCCGGGAGGTGATGCTCGAACACGTCGGGCGGCTCCACCACGTGATCGTCGACGCTGACCAGGATGAGATCTTCGGTACGCATGACCGCAGCATACGCGTGCAGACATGCGGGCTGACAGCGGCGTCAGGTACGTTCCCGAGGGAAAGGGAGGCGCAGTGCAACGGTGGGTGGGCGGGGAATGAAACGGCGGGTATGCGTGGTCGGAGTCGGGCTCTCCGACGGTCCGGTCACTCCCGACATGAGCGGGATCATGCTGGAGGCGCAGTCGTTCCGGCGCGCGCTCGACGACGCGGGGCTCGAGGTGGCCGACATCGAGGGCCTGGCCAGCGCGGGTTACGGCGGCATGCACGAGGTGATGCTCGCCGAGTATCTCGGGCTCACGCCGCGGTGGCTCGAGTCGTCGAGCACGGGTGGCTCGAGCTTCGAGTTCCACACGATGCACGCGTTCCGCGCGATCGAGGCGGGCGACGTCGACACGGTCGCGATCGTGTACGGCAACAATCAGCTGTCGGCGTCGGGGCGCACGCTGGGAACGGGCGGCGGGGGAGGTGGGCGCGCCGGCATGGCGATGCCGATGCCCATGGCCTACGAGTTCCCCTCGGGGCTCACGCTCGTCGGCGCCTACGCGATGGCGGCCCAACGCCACATGCACCAGTACGGCACCACTGCCGAGCAGCTCGCGTCGATCTCGGTGCAGACCCGTGAGCACGCGGCGCGCAACCCGAACGCGATGTACCGCGACCCCATCACGGTCGACGACGTGTTGTCGTCGCGACTCGTCGCCGATCCGTTGCACAAGCTCGACTGCTGCGTGATCTCCGACGGAGGTTGCTGCATCATCCTCACCACCGAGGACCGTGCTCGCGATCTCGCGCACCGTCCCGTCTACGTGCGCGGCGCGGCGGGCGGCACGACGCACCACTCGATCCAGGCCATGGCCGACATGACGCGCACGGCGGGTGCGGTGAGCGGACCGAAGGCATTCGCCGAGGCCGGCATCCGGCCTTCGGATGTCGACATGTTCGCGATGTACGACTCCTTCACGTACACCGTGCTCGTGATGCTCGAAGATCTCGGCTTTGCCCCGAAGGGCGAAGGCGGCGCGTTCGTGACCGACGGCGGGGGCAACTTGCGGCTCGGCGGTGCGCTGCCGACCAACACCGACGGCGGCGGCCTGTCGTCGACGCACCCGGGGATGCGCGGCCTGTTCCTCCTGTGCGAGGCGACCCGGCAACTTCGCGGCGAGGCGGGCGACTCCCAGGTGGCCGGCGCCGAGATCGCGGTCGCGCACGGCAGCGGCGGGTGGTTGTCGACCCAGGCGACGGTCGTGCTCGGAACGGAGGGGGAGTCGTGACTGACTTCGTTGCGCACAACGGTGTCGACTGGAGCGAGAGCCCGAAGTACCTGTGGCCCCGCCCCAACAACGAGGACGGCGAGTTCTGGGCGGGCGCGCGGCGCGGTGAGCTCCGTATCCAACGCTGTACGAGCTGCGGCAAGCACCAGCACTACCCGCGGTTCCTCTGCACGCATTGCGGACGGGCGACGCTCGAGTGGGTCACCGCCAGCGGGCTCGCGACCGTCTACTCGTTCACGGTCGTCCGCCAGAACGGTGTGCCGCCGTTCAACGAGCGGGTGCCGTTCGTGGTCGCGGTCGTCGATCTCGACGAAGACGGCGCGCGCATGATCGGCGCGCTGCCGACTCTCGATCCGGCGCAGGCGCGCGTCGGGCTGCGGGTGCGCGCCGACTTCCGTCCGGCCAACGACGACTCCGCATTCGTGGACTTCGCCCCGCTCGACTGACGATGACCGATCCCAGGGTTGCGCTCGACGGTCGTGCGCTCGGGCGCCGGGGCGCGCAAACCCGACGGCGCCTGCTCGACGCCACCGAGGAGCTGCTCGAGACGCACGGCATCCGGGATCTGCGCGTCGTCGACATCGCCCGGGCGGTGGGCTCTTCGCCGGCCACCTTCTACCAATACTTCCGAGACGTCGAGGACGCGGTGCTCGCGCGGGCCGAGGAGGTCGGCGACGAGATCGCGCCGCTCGTCGACCGGCTCGAGACGCGCTGGGATGCCGACGGTGGGCTCGACGACGCCCGAGCGCTCGTCGACGGCTTCGTCGACTACTGGGACCGCCATCGAGCCGTGCTGCGAACCCGCAACCTTGCCGCGCAAGAGGGTGATGAGCGGTTCCGCGAGGTCAGGCACCGCACGCTGCGGCCCTTCATGGTGAGCTTGACGGCCAAGATCGCCGAGTCACGGTCGGCGGGCCGGGTTGTCGACGAGATGTCGCCGGCCGCCGCGAGCGCGGCACTCGTCGCCCTCATCGAGCGGATGGCCGCGTTCCACCGTGAGCTCGGGCAACTCGACATCTCACGTGCCGACGTAGTGGAGACCACCGCTCGGATCATCCACCAGACCGTGGTCGGCTCGCACTGACGCCTCGGTGCGTGACTACAACGCGACGATCGACACGGCCAGCTTCGCGAGCATCGCCTCGACCTGATGCGGCGTGCGGGTCGGTACCCGACGCAACCGCTCGTAGGTGGGGTACGACGCGAGCACTCCGAGCGCATCGACCGCGTCGTCAGGAGACCAGTGCGGCCGCAAGTGCCCGCCGCTGATCAACCGCCCGACCATGCAGCGCAGGTAGTCGGTATCGAGCGCGTCACACGGCGGATCGGCGCCGGTCAAGGCGGCGAGTGTGCGGACCTCTCGGGCCGCGCTTTCGTGCTCGTCCCAGTGCCGGCAGACCGCAGCGAGCATGTCGCGCAGTGCCGTGAGCGGATCGCCGAGGTGCGGCGCGTCGCCTTCGAGCATGAGCGCGCGCGAGGCCGACGACGCCAGCTCGTCGAGCACGACGCGCTTCGAGCGAAAGTGCTCGTACACGGTCGCGCGCGCGACGCCGGCCTCCTTCGCCAGCACGTCCATGCTGAAGCCGCTCGGCCCGTAGTCGCGCACGAGCCGCGCCGCCGCGTCGAGGATGCGGCTGCGCGTTGCCGATACGAGCTCGCGCCGCGTCGGACTCACGACACCCCCCGCGTCGAACGACGCGTCACTTGTGCAAGTTGCCAGCTGATGCGTGCGATTATCCCATTGCGTTCCCGCTCGACAAGGGTTTCGGGCCGACTTTGGCGCGCACGAAAGCCGCGTGAAAGGTCGCGATGAGCGCGTCAGACGTCGACTGCCGGAGCCCGTTCTGACGCGCGGCGGGTCACCGTCGCCTCCAGCTCCCGGCCGAACACCTTCTCGAACAGGTCTCGGCGCCGGCGCACGCCCCAGAGCTCGAGCTCGGCGTCGTCGCGGACCTGCAGGCGCAGCACCACCAGGTCGGCGCCGATCGCGACGTCGACCTCCTCGACCACTCCGCGTCGCCCGCGATCGAGCCCGTCGGCGAGCCGGAGCAGCGCGGCCAGCTTGCGGAGTCGTTCGCGCGACGTCTTGTCGAGCGCGGCCGCCCGTGTTTCCGACGTCTTGATGTCGCCGCGCCGGTGGTGCCGGACGAGCGCGGCGAGGAACACGATCTCGTCGGGGGCGAAGCCGCGGAGCTGGGCATGGTCGACGAGGTACGCCGCGTGCCGGTGATGGCCCTTGCGCGACACGTGCTGACCGATGTCGTGCAGCAGCGCCGCGTACTCGAGCATCTCGCGGTCGGCGTCGGCCAGCTCGTGCAACGGCCGGGTCTGGTCGAAGAGGCTCAACGCGAGCCGCGTCACGTGCTGCGAGTGCTCGATGTCGGAGCCGCAGCGCCGAGCCAGCCCCGCGACCGCGGCGCGCCGGAGCGCGCGCGGGTCGTCCGACCAGTCATCGGGATCGTGCACGCGCACCGCGTCGAGCACGATTCCCTCGCGCAGCGCCCAGTCGCTGGTCACCATCGTGTCGATCTCGAAGACGTCGAAGATCGTGGCGAGCAAGGTCACCCCGGCGGGGATGAGCTCGGCGCGCTTCTCTTCGATGCCCGGCAGGCGCCGGCGTTCCGCCACCGCCATGCGGACGATTCGGCGTTGCAGCGCGCGCAGCTGGTCGGCCTCGATGCGGAGGCCGTTCGCGCTCGCCGGAATCTCGCCGTCGTTTGTGGCTGCCGCCAGCCGCGCCAGGTCGTTGATCGTGCCGCTCGTCCCGACGGCCATCTTGGGCGTGCGCAGCCGAACCTCGGCCACCACCGGCGCGAGCTCGTCGCGGATGCGATCCTCGAGCGCGCCGCGCTCTGCTCGGGAGGGCGGATCCGACTGCACGAGCTCGGCCGTGAGCCGGCCGACGCCGAGGGGCACGCTCGCAGCCCAGCGCAGGCCCGCGGAGTCGCCGATCGCGAACTCCACGCTGCCCCCGCCGATGTCGACGCACAGGGCGGGCGCGGGCTCGAGCACCAGGCTGGATCGCACGGCGGCGAAGATCAGGCGCGCCTCCTCGAGTCCGCTGATCACCTCGACCTCGACGCCGGTCTCGGCCTCGATGCGGTCGACGATGTCGCTGCCGTTGGTCGCGGTCCGGATGGCGCTGGTGGCCTTGGCGATGACCTCTTGCGTGTCGAGCGCGTCGGCGAGCTGGCGGAGCCGGCGGACACTCGCGATCGCCCGGTCGGCCGACGACGGGCTGATCCGTCCGTAGCGCGCGACGTCGTCGCCGAGGCGGAGCATGTCCTTCTCGCGGGTGACGGGTTCGAAGGTTCCGTCGGGATGCACGTCGGCGACGAGCAGGTGGAACGAGTTGGAGCCGAGGTCGAGCGCCGCGATGCGCATGCTGCTTCGAGCGTAGTGACATCCGGGCGCCGCGCCTGACACCGGTGTCAGGTCCTCGGTAGCCTGCAACCAGCGCCACGAGGGGAGCCGACACACATGACGATGACCTACGAGTCGAGGATGTTGATCGACGGGAAGCTCGCGGAAGCTTCCGGCGGTGCCACCTACGACAACATCAATCCCGCGACGGAGGCCGTCATCGGACCGGTCGCCGACGCGAACGAAGCCGACATGGAGCGCGCGATCACCGCGGCCCGCCGAGCTTTCGACGAGACCACGTGGTCGACCGACAAGTCGTTCCGCAAGGCGTGCCTGCTGCAGCTCAAGGACGCGCTCGACAAGCACAAGGAAGACCTGCGGCCGCAGATCGTGGCCGAGGTCGGCGCTCCGATCGGGCTGACGTACGCGATCCAACAGGACAGCTGCATCGACGACATGCAGTGGGACATCGACCTCATCGACCGGTACGAGTTCGAGCACGAGCTCGGTACGCACGAGTTCTTCGGCATGTCTTCGAACCGGCTCGTCGTGCGGGAGCCGATCGGGGTGGTGGGCGCGATCACGCCCTGGAACTTTCCGTTCATGCTCAACCTCTCCAAGCTGGCGCCCGCGCTCGCGGCCGGCTGCACGGTGATCCTGAAGCCCGCCCCCGACACCCCGTATTCCGCAACGTGGATCGGCAAGCTCGTCGCCGAGGAGACCGACATCCCGCCCGGCGTGTTCAACGTCGTGACCTCGGGCCACCCGGCGCTCGTCGGCGACGTGCTCACGGGCGACCCGCGTGTCGACATGATCTCGTTCACCGGCTCGACCGCGGTCGGCAAGCACATCGCCGCCCGGGGCTCGGGCTCGCTCAAGCGGGTGTTCCTGGAATTGGGCGGAAAGTCGGCCAACGTCGTGCTCGACGACGCCGATTTCCCGTCGACGTTGGCCGGCGCGGGCATGGTGTGCATGCACTCGGGGCAGGGTTGCGCGATCACGACCCGCCTCCTGTTGCCGCGCTCCCGTTACGACGAGGGTGTCGACATCGTGCGCCAGGCGTTCGAGTCGTTCCCGTACGGCGACCCGAACGACATCTCCAACATGGCCGGTCCGCTCATCAACGCGAAGCAGCGCGAGCGCGTGCTCGGCTACATCGAGAAGGGCAAGGCGGAGGGCGCGCGCGCCATCGTCGGCGGCGGTCCGGCAACGCAGTTCGACAAGGGCTACTTCGTGCAGCCGACGCTCTTCGTCGACGTCGACCCGAACTCGACCATCGCGCAGGAGGAGATCTTCGGCCCGGTGCTGTCGGTCATTCCCTTCGAAGACGACGACGACGCGGTGCGCATCGCCAACAACTCGCGCTACGGGTTGTCGGGCTCGGTCTCGAGCGCCTCACTCGACCGCGCGCTCGGTGTCGCCCGCCGGATCCGCACGGGCACGGTGGCCGTCAACGGCGGCCAGTGGTTCGGTCCCGACTCGCCCTTCGGCGGCTACAAGGAGAGCGGCCAAGGCCGCGAGCACGGCCTCGCCGGCTTCGAGGAGTACCTGGAGACCAAGACCATCGGCCTCCCCGGCTGACCAAAGTCCGAACCGGCGTGAGTGAGCGGTCTCCCAGACCGCTGTCTCCCCAACCGCCTGTTCACACCGGTTCGCATGGGGAGGGGTCAGGCGGGTTGGCTGCGCACGAAGGCGATGGTGCCGTTCAGGAAGGCTTCCACGTCTTTGTACTTGCCTTCGTAGACGCCGTTGAACCAGTCGGGTACGGACACCTCGAACCGTCCGGTCTCGATCGCGCCGAGCACGGGCTCGACCATCGCGTCGACGGGCAGCATCTCGACGCCGGTCGCCGGCAAAGGGTCGTTGCCGGGGAGGTGGAACAGCTCCGTGTCGATGACGCCCGGATACACGACGTGGATGCCGACCTCGGTGTCGCGCAGGTCGACCTTCATGCACTCGGCCCAAGCCGAGATCGCGGCCTTCGTCGCGGCGTAGGCGGCTTCGGCGGGCGGCGACAGACGGGCGGCCACCGACGACACGAACACGATGCGACCGGCCCGCTCGGTGATCTCGGGGAGCAACGCGAGCGTGAGGTGCACCGGGGAGAGGTAGTTGATCTGCATCAACTCGTCGACGGTCTCGGTCGACAGCGCCGGCACCGGACGGCGTTTGGGGATGCCGGCATTGTTGACGAGCACGTCGATGCCGCCGAGCTCGTCGGAGGCGCGCCGCGCAAAGCCTTCGAGCTCGTCGAGGTGCGAGAGGTCGATCGTCCACGCGCGCGATTCGGGCGCGTGCTCCCGGCAGCGCGCGAGCACCGCGTCGAGCCGATCGGTACGGCGCCCGCAGATGCCGACGGTGGCGCCGCGCTTCGCGAATCCCTCGGCGAGCGCGGCGCCGATGCCGGCCGACCCGCCGGTCACCAACACGTTCTTGCCCTTCAGCTCGTATGTCATGCAGCTGAAGCTAGCCTCCGCGACCTATGCCGATCACTCCCGACTCCCTGCTCCTCACCGGCCGGCGCGCCGTCGTGACGGGCGCGGCGCAGGGCATCGGCGCCGCGATCGCCACCACGTTTGCTCGCTTCGGTGCCGACGTCGCGATCTGCGACCGGGACGCCGACGGGCTCGGGCGCATCGCCGGTGAGGTGGCGGGCGAGGGTCGCCACGCCCACGCCGAGCTGCTCGACGTGCGCGACGCCGACGCGGTGCGGGCCTGGCTCGCCCCCCTCGACCGGGTCGACGTGCTCGTCAACAACGCCGGCGGGGGATTCGAGGCCGCGTTCCTCGACGTGAACGACAAGGGTCAGGACGCGTTGATCCGCGAGAACTTTGCCAGCGCGACGCACTGCATTCGCGCGTGCGTGCCGAAGATGCCGGAGTCGGGCGGATCCATCGTCAACATCACGTCGATCGAGGCGCACCGCGCCGCGCCGGGCTTCGCGGTCTACAGCGCGATGAAGGCTGCGCTCGTGAACCTCTCGAAGACACTCGCGCTCGAATTGGGCGATCGCCGCATCCGCGTCAACTGCATCGCGCCCGATGTGATCCCGACGCCGGGCATCGGTGGCGACCTCCCGGTGAAGACGCCGCTCCCGTACGCGGGCGCGGTCGACGACATCGCGGCCGCTGCCCTGTACCTCGCGTCCGACTGGTCGCGTTTCGTCACCGGCACCACGATTCACGTCGACGGCGGCAACCTCGCGGCCGGCGGGTGGGGCCGCGGCGCCGGCGGCCGGTGGATCACGGCGGGCGAGCCGCTCGCGTGAAGCGGAGCGCGTGACACCGTGAAGTTCGGCGTCGCGCTCGGCGCGCTCAACCCGCGCTTCCACGAGGAAGCGACCGTTGTCGCGGAGCGCCTCGGGTACGAATCGGTGTGGCTGCCCGAGCATCTCGTGTTCACGCGCGCGATGAGCCGCTCGCCGCATCCCGGCGAGGAGCATCCGCCGGTGCCACCCGACACACCGATCTACGACGCGTTCGCGTACCTCGCGTACCTGGCCGCGCGCACGGAACGCCTCCGGCTGGGCACGCACGTGTTCAACGTCGGACTGCGCCATCCGTTCACGGTCGCGCGCGGCGCGCAGACCGTCGATCTGCTGTCGAAAGGAAGGTTCGAGTTCGGGATCGGCGCGTCGTGGCTCGAAGAGGAGTGGCGCGCGACCGGCCTCGACTTCGCGACCCGTGGCCGGCGCGTCGACGAGACGATCGAGATCTGCAAACGCCTCTGGACCGAGGACACGGTGACGCATCACGGCGAGTTCTTCTCCTTCGACGAGGTGGTGTTCGAGCCCAAGCCGGTGCAGCGGCCGCGCCCGCCGATCCTCGTCGGCGGCGAGTCGAAGGCGGCGTTGCGCCGCGCCGCGCGTCTCGGCGACGGCTGGCTCGGCATGGGGCACACGTTCGAGTCGGCCGGCGCGCAGATCGACCGGTTGCGCTCTCTCCTCGCCGAGCACGACCGACCGCAGCCCGACGACCCGGCGTTCCAGATCATCGTGGGCGGCGCGGTGGAGTCCCGTTCCGACATCGCGCGCTGGGAGGACCTCGGCGTCACCCGCATGATCGTGTCGCCGTGGCGCCGATCGAGCGAGGCGATCGACGGCTTGCACCGCTTCGCCGACCGCGCGCTCTGAACCGCGGTCAGCCGCGCAGCAGCCGGCTCGGATCGCCGGAGAAGTCGCGGATCGACCCCACGTGGCGGAACGCGACTTCCACGACTCCGCTCTGCATCGTGTGGCAGATCCCCGCCATCATCTTCGGGAGTTGGTCGGCGACGGGAACGCCGTCGAGGTCCATGCCGCGACCCATCCCGATGTCGCACGCCCGCCGGAGCACGATCGCGCATTCCGCGTCGTCTTCGGGCAGCGTGGCGTCGGCCCAGCGCATGAAGCCACCCCGCCACGGCGCGTCGTCGAACGGCGGCTCGGGATCGGCGAGGCCGCTCCAGTTGATCGACCACGCGAGCCGGAGCGCACCGTTTACCCACAGGCGTACGTTGGTCTCGCCGGTCTCCGCGTCGCGAAGCGGGATCTCGACGTCGTAGACGCGATCGTCGCGTCGAGATGCCGCGTGAGTGATCGCATGACACGCGGTGTCGAACTGGTGGGTGCAGTTCTGCTTCGGGTCGGTCCACTTGCCGGCCGCAGTGAACCGGCGCGACAACGGCATGCCCGCGAGCCGGCGCAGGGGTACCGCGGCGTCTGGACATGTGGTCCACGGCCAACGCAGCGACGTGTTCTCGCACGACACCACGCGCTCGCCGTCGTGGGTGAGCGTGACCACGAAGTGGTGGAAGTCGTGTTCGAGCTCCGACACGACGACGCCCGGCTCGGTGGTCCGGACGCGGATCCGGCGCCGGTACGCGTCGGCGGCGAGGTCGAAGTGGGGGAGCGGGCCGGCGGGCGAGGGTGACATCGACGTCAGGTTAGGTGACAATGGGTTGCGTGCCCCTCGTGATCGACTCCGACCAGCACCTCTACGAGACCCGAACCATGTGGCTCGACCACATCGATCCGGGTCACCGCGACGACGCGCTGCGCATCGTCGACGACGAGCTCGGATACCCGTGGTTGAGTTGGGGCGCCGACCGCAAGCTCGGGCCCGTCGACGTGCAACACCCCGGGCTCACGAGTGAGCTCGGTGACCGCCGCGAGCGGATACGCGCCGGCCTCGCGCCGGAGTCGCGGTACGACGACGATCTCCCGCGCGACTACTGGGACGCGTCCGCACGCGCGGACCGGCTCACGGCGATGGGTGTCGACGAGGCGGTCGTGTTCCCCAACTTCGGATTGCTCTGGGAGCGCACGCTCGACGCGGACCTCGGATCGCTCACCGCAAACATGAGCGCGTGGAATCGCTGGTGCGCGTCAGTGGCCGCCGACGGCCGGGGTCGCGTGCATCCCGTCGCGCACCTGACGATGCGCGACGACGCGTGGTTCGAGCACGAGCTCGCCGATCTCGAGCGCGCCGGCGTGCATCTCGCGATGATCGCGCCCGCGCTCGTCGAGGGTCGTCCGCTCTCGCATCCCGATCACGACCGCATGTGGCGGGCGTTCGTGGAGCACGGTGTCACGCCGGTGTTCCACGTTGCCGACCAGCGGCGCGTGTTCGACGACGTGTGGTACTCCGTGCCCGACGACGGTGGGCTGCCGCCGCTCGAGTCGATCTTCCTCTGGACCGCCGCCGCGCTGGCGTGCACCGACCTCATCCTCAACGGCACGCTCGAGCGCCTCCCCGAGTTGCGCATCGGGATCGTCGAGCTGTCGGCGGTGTGGGTGCCGATGTTCCTGATGATGCTCGACGGCGGCACCGAGTTCTCCACGCGGTTGAACGGCCGGCCGGTGTACCCGTTGCGCATGAAGCCGAGCGAGTACTTCCGGCGGCAGGTGCGCGTGTCGTCGTTCTCGTACGAGTTGCCGGGTCGCCTGATCCGCCAGACCGGCGACCTCTACATGTGCTGCTCCGACTACCCGCACTCGGAGGGCACAGCCACGCCGCTCGCCGACTACGAGGGGAGCGCGAAGCCCGTGCGCCCCGTCGACGCGCCGGGATTGTTCGCCGACAACGTGTCGATGCTGCTCGCGCGGTCCTGAGCCGCGACCTCGAGAATACGCGACACGAGGTGCGCGCCCCCGGCGCGCACCTCGTGTGCCTCCGCGCTTCCTCGTTACAGCGCGCTCATGTACACCCGGTTGCTCCACGGTCCCGAACTGCCGTTGCCGAGTGTCGTGAACACGCGATACGTGAAGGGCACGCCCGGCGTCACGTTGTTGTCGACGAAGGTCAGTCCGTCGGGGGTGTCGTAGATCGACCCGTAGTCGCTGCCGTTGCCTCCGGTGGTCCAACGCCACAGCGAGTACTTCGCGACGCCTCCCGGCGCGGCGGTCCACGTGCACGTCACCTGGGTGGCGCCCGTGGCCGTGCACGACAGCTGGATCGACTGGGTCGGCGCGTCGCCGCCCGGCGGTTGCGTCGTCGGTGTCGTGGTCGTCGAGGTGGTCGACGGCGGCTCGTACACCGTGGTCGGTGTCTCCGTGGTCGGTGTCGTGTCAGTGGTCGGTGTCGTATCGGTGGTCGGTGTCGTAGGTGTCGTCTTCTCGACCGTGGTCGACGTCACGGGCGGTGCGTACACCGTCGCGGGTGACGTGACGGTCGTGATGGTCGACGTGGTATTCGCGTGATGTGGCGCCACGGCGCCCTTTCGAACGTGCGCCGCGTGAGGCACTGTGGCGACGGGGAACGCCGCGTTCGGCGTCGACTTCTTCGTGGTGGTGGTCGTGGTCGAGTGCACCACCGCGTGATTGCGATGATGCGCGTGGCCGGGTACCGAGAACGGCAGCACACCGGCCGCGCCCGCACCCGTCGTCGCCGCGGCGGCAACGCCCACACCGAGTGCGACCTTGCCCGCCACCCCCAATCCGGCGATGAAACCCTGGATCTTCATGTATGCCTTCCTCCACTTCGGCAGTCCGGCTTCCTGCGACGCAGGCCCGTTGACGTTGCTTGCTGCCGTCGCCGGCAGGTTGCCTTTTACGGTGGAGAGGCCTGCGGTCAGAACGGCCGCCATCGCTGGGGAAGGAGTCGGAACCGCTTCCACAACGCTGCGAACAGCGGACACGAACGACGAGAGCGCGTCGAGGTCGGCGCCGCGGGGATGTCCCGCGAGCGCAGCCTCGATCGCACCGTCGTCGACGGGTCGATGTTCGGGCATCTCGGAAGCGTTACCGTCGAAGAGGCTCATAGGGTTACGCCCTGGCGCGAAAAGATCTTGCGGGCCGACTCGAAGCCCCGGCGCTGGAGTTGCTTCACTGCGCCGGGGCTCTTGCCGAGGACGTCGGCGACCTGCTCGATGCTGAGCTCGCCGATGATGCGCAGCAGCACGACGGCTCGCTGATCCGGCGGGAGCTGGGCGCACACGGCCTCGACCTCCGCGACCTCGATCGACCCCATGGCCGCGTCCTCTGTCGAGCACGAGGGCACGGGCGCGTCGATGCCGCTGTCGATCGGCACGCAACTCGGCTCTCGTCCCCGCCGCCGGCGCTCGTCGACGAGCCGGCTGTGCGCGACGGTGAACACCCACGAGCGAAAGTTGGCTTCGGAGCCCTCGAACGCTTCGGTACGCCGGAACACGGCCAGCAGCACTTCGCAGGTCAAGTCGTCGACCTCACGGGCCCCGAGCATCCGCAAGTAGCCGGCGACCCCGGGCGCGAGCCACGCATAGAGCTCACCCCAGGCTGCGGGATCGTCGGCGCGGGCGCCGGCGAGGACCGCGGCGAAGTCGCCCTTGAACCGGGTCCTTCCCGCTCCGCCGCCGGATCGCATCTGCGACTATCGGCCCGACCCGACCTCGACTTCAGCCGGCCTCTTGCTCAGCCGGTGCGGCCGGCGTTCCCTGCGGCATCGAGCACCGCTCCGTGCGCTTCGTCGGCGGTGAGGCCGAAGAAGTGCTCGAGGTAGTCGACGATCTCGCCGTCGGTGTAGTGCGCGCTGTGGAGGCACTCCACGATGCGGCGAAGGTCCGAGTTCACGTTTGCATGATCGGCACGCGACTCGATCGCATGAACGCGTTCGGAGCGAACGTCTCCGTGTGTTGCGCCCGATCGAAGTTGCCCGTTGCGTGTCACGGCCCGCTGCCCTCGCCCCCTGGCGGCGGGCCGTGACCACAAAGGCGAAGTGATCCACAGTCCCCGCCGCTCGAAATCGTAGGGAGCCGCGGCGCGGGTTGGAACCGATCTGAAGCGAGTTCACCTGGGGTTTCCCACGCGTTCAGCGAGTGGCGATCAGTTCACGTCTTCCGTTTCGGATTTCCGAGGTCGGGTTCCGTACCCTCGACGCGTGCGGCCGCGACGTTTGCGTTTCACGCGAACGTCGCTCGCCCGTCGTCTTCCCGCCAAGTTCGTCGGAGACACTGTTGTCGCACCCCCCGAGTAGAAGGTTTCTCACCCCCCAATGCAGGAGACACCGATGCACCTCGTGCCCCCCAGCTTCGTTCTCGAACGACGCATCAACCAGCCGCTGCCACTCGTGAACCGCGCGGTGAGCACCGGCGCGCCGTTCGACGACACCACGACGGTCTCGCTCGGTCCCGATGCCGTCCTCAGCTTCGACGCGCCGCTCCGGCGCACGCTCGGCTCGTACGACCTCGCGTGGCGTGCCGACGCGCGTCTCCTGACCCGACGTGGTCGTCTCGTGGCCCGCGTCGCGGTGACGGTCGACGGTTGGTCGAGCACCGCGACGAGGCTGCAGCTCCGCCCGGCCGTGACCCATCCCGAACGTTGGAGCAACCGGCGGCTGCGGCAGTACTTCCGGCTCGCGCACCTCGCCGCCGACTACGCGGCGCGTGAGCTCAACGAACACGCCCGCGCGCCGCAGCTCCAGCCCGTGCCCGAGCTCGTCAAGGCGAGCTGAGCACGCGCACCGTGATCGGCGGCGGAATCGAGACGATGTCACCGATCTGGAAGAGCTTCGCCCGGTAGTCGCCCGTCGGGAGTGGTGGCATCTCGTTGTTCGGCAGACAGGCGGGTTCGTCGCGCCCGCCGCAACCGAGGTAGCTCGCTCGGATCGTGACCGGATACGTCGACTCGCCGGCCGGGAACGTGATCCTCTCCGCGCAGGTGTTGAAACCTCCCCCCGGCGCGACGTCGCGGCTCGTGAGCACGACCTCGAAGTAGCCGTGGCACTGGGTCCCGCGCACGGGAACGCCGGTGTCGTTCTCGACGACGACGTGACCGGTCATCGTCGATCCGGCCTTCATCGTCTGCGCCGGCAGCTCGACGCGTGCGCTGATCTTCGCTCGGTCGTACTGCGCGACCTGGTGCCCGTCGGCCGCGAGGAAGGTCAGCCGGCTGTCGTCGAGCTCGAGGTGGGTGGTTGCCGCGGGAAACGGCACACTCAGCGTGCATGCCACCTGCGTCGTCATGCCGCCGCGGAATTTGATCGCGCCGTGAGGACCGAGTTGGTAGGTGCCGCCGGAGCTGTCGTTGCAGCCGTCGGACGCACTCCAGGAGTAGTCGCCGAACCGAAGTGCGGGTGGCTCGATCAGCGGCGGTGAAGTGAGCGCGCCCGAGTAACCGGCGACCGAGACCGGTCGCCACGTGCCTATCAGGGCGTCGGACGCGGGCGACGGTGCCGGCGCGGTCGTCGTGGTGGTCGCGGGCGGGACCGTCGTCGTGACCCGGCTGTTCGTGCTGTCGACGCGCGTCACCGCGATGCCGACCGCAAGTGCCACCACGATCACTCCCGTCACCGCGCCCGCCGAGCGTTGGTAGCCACGGCGGCGGCGGAAGGACGCGCTCCGGGCCTGCACTCGTGCGAGCGCATCGTCGTCGGGTTCGACCGGGGTGAGATCGTCGAGGGCGGCGGGTTTCACGGCTGGTCCTCCTCGATCGTGAGCACGGCGCGCAGCGCGGCGCGTCCGCGCGAGGCGTTCGACTTGACGGTGCCGAGCGAACAGCCGATCACCTCGGCCACCTCGGCTTCCGACAGGTCGGCGAGGTAGCGCAGCACCACGACTTCGCGCTGGCGGCGCGGGAGCGCGTCGAGCGCCCGGTAGAGATCGGTGCGCTCGAGGCCGGGGTCGAGCGGCGCGGCGACGAACGCGGCTTCGTGCGCCGCGGCTCGCCGGGCCCGGCGCCAACGGTCGATCGCGACGTTGCTCGCGACGCGGACGACCCACGGCAGCGGGCTGCCGGCGCGTGAGAGCTTGGCCCAGTCGGCGCAGGCCCGGGCGCAGGCCTCCTGCGCGCAGTCGGCCGCGTCCTCGCGCGAGCCGAGCAGCCGGAAGGCCACCTTGTAGGCCGCGCGGAACAGCTGCGGGAACGCGTCGTCGAACCCGCCGTCGATCACGGCTTCGGACGCATCGCGGCGGGCTTCGGGTATCCCCATCACCCCTTCCACGTCGGGCCGCCCCGAAAAGTTCCGCGCGTTCGGGACTCTGATGCCGAAATGTGGTGGGCGCGCCGGCGTCAGACGGTGCGGAGCAGCTCGGTGGGGAGGGAGCCTTCGAACCAGAGGGTGGTCTCGACCCGCTTGGCGATGCGCCAGCCGTCGGGGGTGCGCACGAGGTCGTCGTCGTAGCGGCCGCCGACGTAGAAGAAGTGCAGCGGCCCCTCGCGGGTGGCCGCGCCCTGGGGATTCGTCACCATCGTGCGGGCGGTCGCACGGTCGCCGTCGAGCTGCACGTCGATGTTCGACATGAGGTGCTGCGTCACGGGAAACGCCGAGAGCATCTTCTCGAGCCACGACCGCACCTGCCGGTACGGGCCCTGCTTGCCGCCGGGGTTCGACGAGTAGTCGACCTCGGCGTCGTCGGTGAAGCAGGTGTCGAGCAGCGCCCAGTCCTTGGTGTCGATCGCCCAGCCGTACCGGACGATCACGTCGTGAATCTCGGCGCGGTCGGAGAGCTGCTGCGCGGTGAAGCTCACGGCGCTACGTCAGCGGCTTCGGCTCGGCGGCGTCGGGCTTGCAGTTGATCGCGAGCGTGAACTTGGTCGTGACCACCGGCTTGCCGGTGCGCTCGTTCTTCCACGTCACCTCGGTCACGTAGAACTCGAGCTTGCCGCCGCCCGACTTCTCCTTCTCGTACACGTCGGAGATCTCGCCGTCGCCCACGAGCGTGTCGCCCACGTGGGGCCACTCGCCGCCGTGGTACACGAACTCCTGCTCGCCGTGCAGGATCGCGCGACCCTTGCCGCGCAGCTTCTCGATCGGGAGGCCGGCCGCACCGCCCTCGCCGAGCTAACCCCAGTAGGGCATCACGAACGGGAAGGTGGGCGGCACGGGAGCGCCGTCGGCCGTGTACGCGGCGTCGGGGTCCATCAGCGCCTGCGCGAATACGCGGACGGGCCCGCGTTCGATCACGACCCGCTGGCTGCCGAGCTGGCGTCCCTTCAATTCGGTCAGTGCCACTTGTCCATCCTTCGCGCCGCTGTTCCGTCGTTCCGGTACCGTCGAGACCGAGCGGCAGGCTACCGAGTAGGTGGTTCCCATGCCCAGTGGAGATGTTGATCCAGAACGCGTGCTCGTCACGGGCGCGTCGGGCTTCATCGGCTCGGCCGTCGTGCGCGCGCTGGTCGGCGACGGTCTCGAGGTGCGGGCGCTGGTCGAGCCGGGCCGCGACGACACCAACCTTGCGGGGCTGAACGTCGAGCGCATCGAGGGCGACATCCGCGATCCCGCGATGCTCGACCGGGCGGCTGCCGGCGTGTCCACGGTGTTCCACCTCGCGGCGGTGTACCGGTTCTGGGCCGCGGACCCGGAGCTCTTCTACGACGTCAACATCGGTGGCACCCAGAACGTGATGCGGGCAATGGAGCGCGCGGGATGCC
>CAZLEC010000026.1:0-16743 GCA_964558245.1 uncultured Burkholderiales bacterium
GCCGTCGACCGTCAGCCGGACGAGCACGGTGGCCCAACCACATCCGACGTCGTCGCATCCCGTCGGCTCATCTACGGCGATTCGATGAACGTCGAGGTCATCGTCCCGACCGGACCAGAATCGTGCTCGGTGTCGTACAGCCATTTCTTCGTCGATCCGACCGCGCCCGAAGTCGCCGCGGTGATCGCGTTCGCCGACACCGTGATGGAGCAGGATCGGCGCATGGTCGAAGTCGTGCAGCGCAACCTCCGGACCGGCTCGTACCGCACCGGCGTTCTCAGCCCCCGCCACGAGAACGGCCTCGCGCAATTCCAAGAGCTCGTCCGAACGAGCACCGGCGACGCGTGACCCGCCGACGAGCTACCGAAGCGGAGGCTGACGCGGCTCCCAGGCGGGCGGGTGCGTACCGATCGGTACGGTCGGCAACTCCCAGTGCGGCGGGGTCACCGACATGTCGACCGGCGGCGGCAGGTGCGTCAACCCGCCGAAGCCACTCGGACTTCTGATCGTGAGCTCGCCGACGTCGCCGAACCCGGTGGCGGCGGCCGGATCGCACACCGCGTCGAGACGGCGGAACCACATCGCCGTTTGGACCAGACTCGTCCGAACGTGCCAACTCCCGCCCTCGGTCTCGCGTCGGTACAGGGCGGCCATCACGCCGAGCGCGGTCAGGTACCCCGTCGTGTAGTCGCAAGCAGCCGCCGGGATCAGCCGAGGCGGCGCCTGCGCGTCGTCGACGGCGACGCCGGTGACGGTCTGCGCGAGTTGCTCCCAGCCGGGCCGGGCCGCCCAAGGTCCGTCGTTGCCGTAGCAGTTCACCGACGCGTAGATGATCCCGGGGCGGAGCGCGGCGAGATCCTCCGGTCCGAGACCACGTCGCTCGAGCGAACCGGCGCGGTAGCCGTCGACGAACACGTCGGCGCCGCACACCAATTCGCGCAGGCGCGCCGCGCCGTCGGCGGAATCGAGATCGAGCAGGGCGCTGCGCTTGCCGTGCGACGTGTCGACCACGAACGGAAGCACGTTGGGCAGCCGCGGCGAGTTCACGAGGAGCACCTCGGCGCCGTGCCATGCGAGTGTGCGGCCCGCCGTTGGGCCCGCGAGCACCCGCGTGAGGTCGAGCACGCGTATTCCTCCGAGTGGTGTCGCCCGTCCGGCCCGCAGCCGCTCAGGAGGCGCCGCGCCGATGCGCGAGATCTCGACGCGGCGCTGCGACCCCATCAGCCGACCCTGCGGGTGCGCGGCCCACTCTTCGGCGGTGCGCGCCATCGCGCCGCACATCCGTTCGGCCGCGAGCACATCTTCGAGGTCCTGCGCATCGAACCGTCGCACCGCCTCGGCGACCACGGCCGGGTCACCCGCGTCGCGGTCGCGGATGCCGAGCACACGACACGTTCCGGCGGCCAAGTGGTCGAACGCCCCGTGCAGGTGCAGCCAGCGGCCGTCGCGGCACTCATACGGCGCGATGAGTGCGCGCTCGAGTCGTTCGAACTCCGTTCCGCCGCCCTCGACGCGCTGGAGCGCGAAACCGAGGAGGCTCGCGGCAGCCCGGCGCACGTCGACGCGCACCTCTTGCTCGACGCCCGAGAGCAACGCCGCCGCCGCGCCGCACGCACCGAGCGCCGACGCGGCGGCCTCCCCGACCGGGAAGCGGCTCGGCAGCACCGGATCGCGACCCGTGATCACGACCCGCCCCGCCGCTTCGCCGGGCAGACCGACCTCCTCGAGCAGTTCGTGGACGCGCGACACGTCACCATCTGAGCACGAGGCCGGCGCCGTCGGCGAGATGCGCACGTGTTCGAGCGGCCGGGCTTCCGCGCCGTGCAAGGAATTGTCAAGCAGTTCGCACGCGTCCTTGCCGCGTCCGACAACCGTTCGGGCGCAGGTTGATCGCGACCAGTCGCAATAACCGAGGAGAGCTTCGTGAGCATCGCGTGCGAGCAAGGAGCAACCGTCGAGCACACGATGTGCGTCGCCGGCACTGCGCTCCGCGTCCGGCCGCTCGAGACCACCGACGTGCATCGCCTCGAGCGCATGTTCGGCCGGCTCTCGCGCGAGAGCGTGCGCCTACGGTTCTTCTCGCCGATCCCCCGCCTGATGGGCGCGACCCTGCTCCGGCTCGCCGACGTCGACCACTGCCGGCGTGACGCCCTCGTCGCACTCGACGGTGACGAGATCGTCGCGGTCGCGAGGTACAGCGCGCTCGCCGGAACGACCAGGTCGGGCACCCGTGACGCCGAGATCGCGGTCACCGTCGAGGACGCGTGGCAGCGCCGCGGGTTGGGGCGCCGACTCACGCATTGTCTCGCCCGGCTTGCTCGCGCCCGGGGGTACGAAGCGTTCGTCGCGCGCATCCTTCCCGAGAATCGCGCCGCGCTCGCGCTGATGCGCGATCTCGCGCCCGATGCCGAGGTCCGGTTCGACGGCGGCGACTACGAAGCGCGCCTCCCACTCCGGCGAACGAGCGACGCGCCCTGAGGCCTGGGGATCGACGCCGGCGAGCGCCTCAGCCCCGGGCGCGACCGAACCGGTCGACGGCCGGCTCCGCCGGGCTCTCGAACGGCCGGGGCCGCGGCCAGGTCACGGTCTCCGGCCGGCGCCGGGCCGAGTTGAACACACGGTCCTTCCACACCGGGTTCGTGACTTGCGATCCGATGCGCGTCACCGATGCCAACTTGGCCTCCGGTTCCGCCGTCGGCGCCGCTTCGGCCGGCGGCGGCCCCTCGGCCCGCGGCGGCTGCGCAACCTTGCGCGGCTTCTCCACCGGCGGCTGCTTCTCGACCCGACGCGGCTCCGCAACCTTGCGCGGCTTCTCCACCGGCGGCTGCTTCCCGACCCGACGCGGCTCCGCAACCTTGCGCGGCTTCTCGATCCTCGCGGTTTCGTCTTCCTGGACGCGCGGCGGCTCCTCGACGCGCGGCGGCTCCGCGACCTCGCGCGGCCTTTCCACCCGCGGCCGCTTCTCGACCCGCGGCGGCCGCGCAACCTTGCGCGGCTTCTCGACCCGCACTGTCTCCTCGACGCGCACTGCTTCGTCGACGCGCGGCGACTCCGCGACCTTGCCCGGCTTCTCCACCGGTGGCCGCTTCTCGACGCGCGGCGGCCGCGCCGCCTTGTGCGGCTTCGTGACGCGCACCGGTTCCTCGGCACGCACCGGCCGCTCGACCCGCACCCACTCTTCGACCCGCACCGATTGCTCGACCCGTGCGGGTTCCACGATCGGGGCGGTCGGCACGATCCGTTCGGGTGGGACGCACGACTCGAACCCGACCGGCCGCCGGAGCCGGCGAGCGTTCGGCGCGGGCGACTCGACCTCGATCGCCGGCTCGCGAGCGTCGACCAGCACCGACGTCGAGCGCACGGCGAGCACTGCGGTATCCGGGAGGTCGACGATGACCGATGGACCCGGCACGACCACCGGCCGCTCGTGGTCGGCCTCTGCGACTCCCTGGGCCTCGAACAGCGTGGCCGGCAGGGCGGCGATGCGCCGCGCCACCTTCGCGGCCCGCCGGCGCTGCCGGTAGCGCGGGGCCGTCTTGGCCTCGATACGGGCCTGGAGCTCGCGTTCCAGGAGCGGGAGCGGCCGCGATCCTCGCGATAGGGGCGTCCGGCACACCGGGCAGGGCGTGTTCCCGCCCGCGGGCAGCCCGCTCAGGCACGTCGGGCAGTGCAGGGTTTCCACAGCCTCGGGCACCTCTTCCGTGAGCTCCCAAGCGTTCCACTCGGATTAATTGCTCAACGGTAGCCAAAAGCCGCGAATAGATCAATAAGTCGCCGGAAGGATGCGCCGGCGTACCGGGCTCAGCCCCGCGCCGCGATGTACTTGGCGTAGCCGTCGGCGAGGGCGCGCAACTCGGGATCCGCCGCGAACATCGGCTCGAACTTCTCCCGCGCCTTCTGGCGCTTGGCCGGGAAGTACTCCGTCGGCCAGTACCCCTCGTGCGGGCGGTACCCCTTGAGCACGTTGCGCGCCACCGTGGCCTTGTGCACCTCGTCGACACCGTCGGCGATCCCCATGGTGGGCGCCCCGGCGTACATGGCCTGCAACGGCGTGAGGTTCGTGGTGCCGAGCGAGCCGAGGATGTGCAGCGCGTTGAACGACACCTCGCGGAGCACCTTGGCCATCGTATACTTCACCGCCGCGATGTCGGTACGCGTCTCCTGCGTGCTCGTGTTGTCGATCTTCCACGCGGTCTCGAGCACGAACAGCCGCAGCATCCGGATCGACGCGTAGGAATCGGCGATCTTCTCCTGCACCATCTGGTGCTCGGCGATCGTCTTGCCGTGCGACTCGCGGCTCAGCGCGCGCTCGCACATCATGTCGAACGCCAGCTTGCACTGTGCGATGGTGCGCATCGCGTGGTGGATACGACCCCCGCCCAACCGGCGTTGGGCGAGCACCTTCGCACCGTCCTCCGGTCCGAGCAGGTGATCGAGGGGAACGCGCACGTCGTTGTAGATGATGTGGTTGTGATTGCGGGGCTCGGGCTGGATCTCGACGCCGGGCGTGTTGCGGGGAACGACGAACATGCCGTTCGTGCACATGACGAAGAGGATGTCGGCGACGCGACCGGCGCTGGTGAACCACTTCTCGCCGTTGATGACCCATTCCTCGCCGTCGCGCTGCGCGTGGGTGCGGAACAGGTTCGGATCGGAACCACCTTGCGGCTCGGTCATCGAGTAGGCCGACCACATCTCCTGGTTGAGCATCGGCTCGAGCCATCGCTTCTTCTGCTCGTCGGTGCCGTACGCAGCGAGCATCTCCATGTTCCCGGTGTCGGGCGCGGCCGCGCCGAACATCTGCGGCGCCGACGGATAGCGACCCAAGATCTCGTTCAACAAGCCGAGTTTCAGCTGGCCGTAGCCGGGCCCGCCGAGATCCTCGTCGAGGAAGATGGCCCAGAGCCCTTGCTCTTTGACTTGATCCTGCAGGCCCTTCACGAGCGCGCGGATCTTCGGATCGCGCGATCGGACGGCGTACGGGAAGACGTACTCGAGGGGCTCGACCTCTTCGCGGCAGAACTCCTCGACCCAGTCAAGCTTCTTCTGGAACTCGGGCTCGGTGGAGAAGTCCCAACTCATTCAGATGACCCCCGTGTCGAAGTTGAACGCCAGTTTGCCCTGTCGCGCGGCCGGTCGCGCCCGAGTGCTCAGCGGGAGCCCCGCACCAGCCGCCCCGGACGCTCGCCGGTGTCTCGATCGTTCGATCGGGTCTGGACGCCGTTCACCACAGTCGCGAGGTAGCCCGACACCGGCTGGAGGTACCGCTGCCCGCCCGCCGGCAGGTCGGCGTGCACGACCGGGCGGCGCACGGTGAGGTTGTCGAGGTCGATCACGTTGAGATCGGCACGGCGGCCGACCTCGATCGTGCCCCGGTCGTCGAAACCGTAGAGCCGCGCCGTGCGCCGGGTCTGCTGCTCGACCATGAACTCGAGCGGGATGGTGTCGCCGCGCGTCCGATCGCGCGTCCAGAGCGTGAGCTGCGTGCTCGGGCTCGATCCGTCGCAGATCAGCTTCACGTGCGCGCCGGCGTCGGCGAGACCGACGATCGTGACGGGATGCACGATCATCTCGCGCACCGCTTCGAGGTCGCCGTGCATGTACCCGGCGCCGGGCAGGCTGATGATGTTGGTGCCGGCGCCGGCGGCGAGGAAGTCGTAGAGCACCTCGATCGCGGACACGCCCTGCGCTTCGGCGACCGCGCCGAAGCACCGCTCGAGCTCGGGTTCGTAGTCGACGACCTCGTCGAGCCCGAACAGGAAGCCGGCAGCGGCCTGCATGACCTCCGCGAACATCTCCATCGATCCCGCGTTGTCGGGGACGACATCGGTCTCCACGAGGATGCGTGCCCTCACCTCGGGATCGCGCATGCGTTGCGCCTGCGCGGCGACCGGCAGCGACGCGAGCTCGCGGTACGACGGCCGGCGCATGAACGGGTGGTAACACGCGAGACCACCGAGGATCCCGACCGGACGCGACGCGACCTGCGGGAACAGCCGGGCGCCCGCCGCGTTCGCGTCGACGGCGAAGTCGAGGGCGGCGCGCCAGGCCTCCGGATCGTCGACGTGTTGCACGGTCGTGAACGTGATCTTCTGACCGGTCGCTCGCGAGATCGAAGCCAGCAGCTGCAGCTCGTGCTCCTGGCTGAACCGCTCGCCGCCCAGCGCCGCCATGTTGCCGATCGACGACGACGTGATCGCCTCGAACACGCCGCCGCGGCCGTCGGCCATGCCCCGCACGAGCTCGGTGAGCTCGACGTCGCTCGCGTACGTACCCGGAACCGCGTCGCCGCCGATCGACCGGTGGAAGATCGTGCGCGACGTCGAGAAGCCGACCGCACCGGCCGCGATCGCCTCGGTCACCAGCCGGCGCATCTCCGCGATGTCGTCGGCGGTGGCGTCTTCGTTGCGCACACCGCGCTCGCGCATCACCTGGAACCGCAGCGAGCCGTGCGCGAGCTGGGTGGCCACGTCGAGCGCGTAGTGACGCGAGCCGAGGAAGTCGAGATACTCGGGGAAGCTGGCCCACGCCCCCCACGGCACCCCCTCGTGGAGCGCACTGCCGGGGATGTCCTCGACCCCTTCCATCAACTCGATCAACGTCGACTGCTCGCCCGGCGGGCACGGCGCGAAACCGACGCCACAGTTCCCCATCACCAGCGTGGTCACGCCATTGGAGAACGACGGATCGAGCTGGTCGTCCCACGTTGCCTGGCCGTCGTAGTGGGTGTGCACGTCGACCCACCCCGGCGTCACGATCGCACCGTCGGCGTCGATCACGCGATCGCCATCGAGGCGGCCGCCGACTGCGGCGATCCGCCCCCCGTCGATCGCGACGTCACCCGCGAACCGTTCGCTGCCGGTTCCGTCGACGATCGTTCCGCCGCGTATCACCAGATCGTGTGCCATGCCGCAGATCCTCCGACCGCGGCCGCCGAGGCCGCGACCGACATCATGTCGCGCGCGTCCCGACCGACGCCCGTTTCGTCGTTAGCGTTACCGGATGCGCCGGGCCGAGCACGCGGACGTCGTGATCGTCGGCGGTGGGCTGCTCGGCCTCTCGACCGCGCGGGCGCTGCGCGGCCGGCGCGACGTGCTGGTGCTCGAGCAAGACACGGTCGGTCACCCGCGTGGCGGCTCGCACGGCCCCACCCGCATCTTCCGCCTCGGATACGCCGACGCCGGCTTCGTCGCGATGGCCCGGCGCGCGGCCGAGCTCTGGCGCGTGCTCGAGCACGAAACCGGAGCGCAACTCCTGCATCCGACCCCGCAGCTCACGTTCGGACCCGGAGCCGAAGCGGTGTTCGCAGCCATGCAGGCAGCCGGCGCGCCCGCCGAGCGCATCACCGGCGCGGCCATCGCGGCGCGATTCCCGGCGTTCGCCGGGCGCGGCGACGCGGTGCTCGAAACCGCTTCGGCGGTGATCGCCGCCGATCGAACGCTCGCCGCGCTGCGTGCGCACAGCGGCGCCGAGATCCGGGAGCACGTTCGCGTCCAGCACGTCGAGCCGCACCGAGTCGAGACCGCAGCCGACACCATCGAGGCGCGCGACGTGGTGGTGTGCTCGGGCCCATGGACGCGCTCGTTGATACCGGGCGTCGCGACGACCACCACGCTCGAGCATGTCGGCTACGTGCGAGCGGGCGCGGGGTTGCCCATCTTCATCGATTTCACGGCGCCGGCGGTGTACGGCCTTCCGACGCCGGGCTCGGATCTCTACAAGATCGCGGTGCACCACGGCGGCGCGTCGATCGATCCCGACGCCGACTTCGTTCCCGAGCCGGCCGCGGTCGCCGCGCTGAAACGCGCGATCGAGCGCGAGTTGCCCGAATCCGAGCTCGTGGAGGTCGACGTGTGCCCCTACGACAACACCGCGGACGAGCGATTCATCGTCGAACGGATCGACGGCATGGTCGTCGGCGCCGGGACCTCGGGCCATGCGTTCAAGTTCGGGCCGCTGCTCGGTGAGCAGCTCGCCCGGCTCGTGATGGAAACACGGTGACGGGAGCTCGACGTGATCCGACGGCGGTCACCCGGAGCGCGGCGACGCGCGGTAGCGCCACCGGTCGAAGACGCGCGTCCGCAACCAGTAGCGACCGCCACTGTACGGAAGTTGCGTGACGACCTTGCCGCTCGGCATGCGGAAGTAGTTGCCACAACCGGCCGTCCACACGGTCCCGGCCATCGCGGCCTGGAGCCTCCGGTTGTACCGCTTCGACACGCGGTGGCGGACTTCCAGCGCGCCGTGCCCGCGTCGCGTCATCGTCCGCAACGCCCGCAGCACGTAGTGCGCCTGGCACTCGTGCATGAAGATGATCGAATTCACGCCGTTGGTGTTGGGCCCGTAGAGCAGGAAGAAGTTCGGGAACCCGGGCACGGTGACGCCGAGGTACGCCTCGGCGCCGTCGCGCCACTCGTCGTGGAGCGTGCGGGCGTCACGGCCGCGAACCGTGACCGCGCTCAGGTACTCGTTCGCGCGGAACCCGGTTCCGTAGATGATGGTGTCGACGCAGTGCTCCTCACCGTCGGCAGTCCGCAGGCCCGCCTCGGTGATCTCCACGATCGGCTCGGTGACCAGGCGGACATTCGGACGCGTGAGCGCGGGGAACCACTCTCGTGAGATCAGCGGCCGCTTGCAACCGACCGGGTAGTCGGGCGTGAGCTTCGCCCGCAGCTCCGGATCGGCGATCTTGCGCTCGAGGTACGACCGCGCCAACTCGGTCTGCATCTGCGTCTGCTCGGAGTCGGCGGCGAAATTTGCCTGGTTGTAGACCCGCCAGATCTTCCAACGCTCCCGGCGCGCCGCGAGCGGGACGCGCGCGAAGCGCCGCTGCTGCTCCGGCGTGAACGGACCTTCGATGCGCGGCGTGATCCAGATCGGCGAACGTTGGAACACGGTGAGGTGCTCGACCTCGGGGGCGATCGCCGGGACGTACTGGATCGCGCTGGCGCCGGTGCCGATCGACGCCACTCGCTCTCCCGCGAGGGGCTGGGCGTGATCCCAGCGCGCGGAATGGAACGTGCGGCCCCGGAACCGGCCGGCGCCCGGGATGTCGGGGACGACGGGCACGTTGAGCATGCCGAGCCCGCTGACGAGCACGTCGACCCGGAACGTCTCGCCCGACTCGGAGCGCAGCTCCCAACGCCGGTCGGCCTCGCACCACGCCGCCTCGACGATCGCCGTGTTCGTCCGGACGTGTGGGCGGACACCGAACTGGTCGGTGCACCGCTCCAGGTACGCGAGGATCTCGGGCTGCGTCGCGTAGGTGTGACTCCACCACGGGTTGAGCGCGAACGAGAACGAGTACAGATGCGACGGGACGTCGCACTTCGCTCCCGGATAGGCGTTGTCGCGCCACGTGCCGCCGACGCCGTCAGATTTCTCGAAGATCGTGTAGTCGTAGCCGGCGCGAGTGAGCGCCGCACCCATCGCGATCCCGCCCGCACCGGCGCCGAGAATCGCAACTGTCGGCCGTGTGTGGCGCGATATGCGCAAGATGCTCCCGGACATCGGCACCGCGTCGGTGGGTCGGCATACTTTACGAGCCCTCGCTATGGGTAACGATTCGCCGTGATCGAACGTGACCTCACCCTGGCCGCCGGCTCGGCGCTCTTCGCCCTGACGTGGACGGTGGTCGTCTTCACCATCGTGCTGCCCCGTGGGCAGTGGGGCCCGGCGCGCCTGTCGACGATCA
This sequence comes from uncultured Burkholderiales bacterium, assembly GCA_964558245.1. GTDB lineage: Bacteria > Actinomycetota > Acidimicrobiia > IMCC26256 > PALSA-610 > JBBQER01. Next base: position 9,695 of record CAZLEC010000026.1, read on the forward strand.
TCACCCGGGCCGTGCGCATGTTCTTCGGAAGCTTCGCCCGGCTCACCGACGACTACGAGCGCAAGGACGCGATCCTGGCGCCGACCGGACCGGTCGCGGTACTCGCCCAGCTCGTGGTCTGGTTGGTGCTCTTCATCGTGGCATTCGTACTGATGCTCGTGACGTACACCCATCACCTCGGGCGTGCGATCAGCCAGGTCGGCGCCGCGGTGTTCACGCTCGGCCTGGCGCGCTCCGGCCCGCTCACGAACGACACGATCACCACCATCGCCGGCGCGACCGGCCTGGTCGTGATCGCGCTCCAGATCGCGTACCTTCCCTCGCTCTACGCCGCGTTCAACCGCCGCGAGGTGCTCACGACGCTGTTGACGAGCCGCGCCGGCGAACCGGCCTGGGGTCCGGAGATCTTGATCCGCCACCAGCTCGTCGGCATCACCGACGCGTTGCCCGACTTCTACGGGGCGTGGGAGCAGTGGGCGGCGGAGCTCTCCGAGTCGCACGTGAGCTACCCGGTGCTCCTGCTGTTCCGGTCTCCCGACCCGTGGTCGTCGTGGGTGCTCAGCCTGCTCTCGGTCATGGACGCGGCAGCGATGCACCTCGCGGTGCAACCGCGATCGGCACCGTCACAGGCCCGCATGTGCCTGCGGATGGGCTACGTCGCGCTCCGGCGCATCTCCGCCTCCCTCGGCTGGAAGTTCGACGACGACCCACTCCCCGATTCGCCGATCGAGCTGACCTTCGCCGAGTTCGACTCGGCCGTCGCCCTGCTGGCCGGCTCCGGCTTCCCGATCGAGCGCGACGCCGAAGCCGCGTGGGCGCACTTTCGCGGCTGGCGGGTCAACTACGAAGATCTCGCGTACCGGTGGGCGAACCGCGTGATCGCGCCGCAGGCGCCGTGGTCGGGCACGCGCCCCGGAACCACCGGCGGACCGGTCGTCCCGCGCCGGCCGTCGCACCGGTCACCCGACGATCCCTACGTCGAGAGACCGTTCCCGGCGCCGGAGTGACGCACCCATGACCCACCATGAAGACGTGAAACACTCGGCCGACCCCGGCGAGCTGCTCTCGCTCGCTGTCCGCGCGGCTGAGCGGGCCGGCGAAGCCGTGCGAGCCCACGTGAGCGGACGGGCCGCACACGCGTCCGTGCGCGCAACGGCGGAGACGAAGTCCTCGGCGACGGACCTCGTCACGGCCGCGGATCGCGAGAGCGAGCGGCTGATCGTCGACGTCCTCCTCTCGTCGCGACCGCACGACGGGATCGTCGGCGAAGAAGGCGGCGAACACCAAGGGACTTCCGGCATCGAGTGGGTCATCGACCCGATCGACGGCACCACCAACTTCTTCTACGGCAATCCCGGGTTCTCGATCTCGATTGCCGCTTCCGATGCGGAGGGCGCACTCGTCGGGGTCGTGCACGACCCGACGCGGGCGGAGACGTTCACCTCCATGCGCGGAAAGGGAGCCTGGCTGAACGGGGAGCCACTTCCGGCACCTTCGACAGTCCCACCGATCACCGAGGCGCTGGTCGCCACGGGATTCTCTTACTCGGCCGAGCTCCGACGACGCCAGGCGCAACTCCTCCCCGATGTGCTCGCGACGGTCCGGGACATCCGCCGCAGCGGGAGCGTCGCGCTCGACCTCTGCTACGTCGCGGCCGGACGCCTCGACGCGTTCTACGAGGCGATGCCGAAGCGATGGGACATCGAAGCCGGTGCGCTCGTGATCGCCGAGTCCGGACGCGTGACGCGCGCGGTTGCCGGGGTTCTCGACGGCACTCCGACCCTCGTCGCCGGCTCCGAAGGCGTCGTCGACGAGCTCACGGCGCTCCTGCTCCGCGCCGCCGAACGTTGAGCGAGCGGGAGCCGACTAGGAGAAGCCGATCACCGTCACCGGAGTCGACGAATCGTTCGTGGTGCCGTTCCCCAGCTGGCCGAAGGCGTTGTCACCCCAGCACCGGACCGAGCCGCTCGCCAACAACGCGCAGGCGTGCGAGTCGCCGGCGGCGATTGCCACCGCGGTGACGATGCCCGTCACCGCGGCCGGGGTCGACGAGTTGATCCGGGTGCCGTTCCCCAACTGCCCGCTGCTGTTGTCGCCCCAGCACCTCGCGGCGCCGCTCGCCAACAACGCGCACGACTCCAAGCCGTCGGTCGTCGTCGCGATCGCGCCGGTGAGTCCGCTCACCGAGACAGGTATCGACGACGGCGAGGCACTGCCGTTCCCCAACTGGCCCGACGCGTTCCCGCCCCAACACTTGACTGTCCCGTCGGCCGACAGCGCGCACGTGTGCAGATCGTCGGCGGCGATCGCAACCGCGTCGGTCAGCCCGCTCACCGCGACGGGTGAAGACGCGTTGGCATTGGCGCCATTGCCGAGCTCACCCTGGGCGTTGTAGCCCCAACACTTGGCAGTTTGATCGGCCAGCACCGCGCACGTGTGATTGAAGCCCGCGGAGATCGCGACCGCGTCGGTGACCCCACTCACGGAGACCGGCGTCGACGAGTCGGTCGTGGTGCCGTTGCCCAACTGGCCGTAGCCGTTCTGGCCCCAGCACCTCAGGGTTCCGTTCGTCAACAAGGCGCACGCGTGGAAGCCGTCGGAGGTGATCGCGACCGCGCCCGTCAAGCCCTTGACGTCCACGGGAATCGACGAGTCGGTCGTGGTGCCATTGCCCAACTGCCCGAACCCGTTCCTTCCCCAGCACTCGGCGTTGCCGTTGGTCAACAAGGCGCACGAGCTGTTGAAGCCGGCGGCGACCGCGGCGACGCTGACCAGACCGCTCACGACGACCGGCGCCGACGACGGCGACGATGACGATGTGCCGTTTCCGAGCTGTCCGTACAAGTTGCTCCCCCAACACTCGACGGTGCGGTTCGCCAACAACGCGCAGGAGTTCTGGCCGCCGGCCGACACGGCGATCGCGCCCAATCCTTGCGGCGCGCCGCCGACGACGACCGGGGTCGCCGAGCTGGTGGTGGTCCCGTCACCGAGCTCACCGTCGGCGTCGAGGCCCCAGCAAACGACCCGGCCGTTGCCGAGCAACGCGCATGAGTGCGCGACACCGGCGCTGACCTCGGTGACCTCGCTGAGCACGCCGTCGCCACCCTCTCCGGTGACCCGCGCCGGCGTCCGGTTGCAGGAGACGAAGGCCTGGAAGGGTGCGGCGAAGCACGACTCCGGACCGTTACTGGTGCCGACACCGAGCTGACCGTGCGCGTTGTAGCCCCAGCACTCGGCGGTGTCGGAAGGCAACGCCGATGCGCACGAGTGGAAGCCGCCGGCACTGAGGGTCGTGACGCCATTGAGCACGCCGGCGCCGTCGAGACCCCTCACGTTCACCGGCGTCGGCAATGACGCTTTGGTCGAGCCGTTGCCGAGCTGTCCGATCGAGTTGGAGCCCCAGCACGTCGCCGTGCCCTGGGGCAGCGTCGTTGCGCAGGTGTGCTGGTCACCGGCACTGATGGAGACCACGCCCGTCAACGCGTTCGTCGCACCGACGCCGTGCACGCCCACCGGCGTCGTACTGCACGGCAGCCCGAGCTGCTGGCAGTGCTGCGGCCCGATGTTGGTTCCGTCGCCCAGTTGTCCGGATTGGTTGTAACCCCAACAGGTGACGGTCCCCGCGGCCATCGCCGCGCAGGTGTGGTCGCCGCCGGCGCTGACCGCGCGAACGCCGACGAGCCGCGAGCTGCCGCCGACCCCTTTCACGCTCACGGGCGTGAACGACGACCGCGTCGTCCCGTTGCCGAGCTCTCCGTTGCCGTTGTCGCCCCAGCAGTCGACCGTTCCGTCCGACAGGAGCGCACACGGTTGATCGTCGCCGATGCTGATCTGACGAACGCCGACCAACCTCGACGTACCGCCGATGCCTTTCACGATCACCGGCGTGAACGACGGGGTGTTCGTGCCGTTCCCCAACTCGCCGTTGCTGTTGTCACCCCAGCACTCGACGGTCCCGTTCACGAGCAGCGCGCACGAGTGCTCGCCACCGGCCGCGATCGCAACTGCGTTCACGATCCCCTTCACGATCACGGGCGTCGACGAGTCGGTCAGGGTGCTGTTCCCGAGCTCTCCGCGACTGTTCTCTCCCCAGCAGCTGATCGTTCCGTCCGCCGACAGCGCGCACGAGTGCGCGGCGGCGGTCGCGATCGCCACTGCTCCGGTGCCCGGCGACAGGCCGCTCACCACGACCGGGATCGCCGAGGTCCGCTTCGAGCCATTGCCCAACTGGCCGAAGGCGTTGGCGCCCCAGCATCTCGTCGAGCCGTTCGACGACAGCGCACACGACGTGTTGCCGCCCGCCGAGATCGCGACCGCGTCGGTGAGGCTCCGAACGACGACGGGCGCCGGCGCGCGCTTCGTCGTGCCGTTTCCCAGTTGACCGAAGGCGTTGTTGCCCCAACATTTCACACTCGCGCCCACCAGCAACGCGCACGAGTGGTCGGAACCGGCCGTGAGCGCGATCGCGTTGGTGAGACCTTTCACGACGACCGGGCTCGCCGAGCTCTTCGTCGTGCCGTCGCCCAACTGGCCGCTGCCGTTGTAGCCCCAACACTGCGCGGTGCCGGCCGTCGCCAGCGCGCACGAGTGCAGGCCGTTCACCGCGATCGCGATGGTGCCGGCGAGCCCCTTGACCGCGACCGGGGCGAGTGAGTTCTTCGTCGTCCCGTTGCCCAGTTGACCGCTGCTGTTGTACCCCCAGCACCTGACGGTTCCGTCGGCGAGCGCCGCGCACGAATGTCCGTCGCCCATCGCGACCGCGAACGCGTTCGTGATGCCGCTCACCAGGACCGGCGTCGACGAACCGGCGGCCGTTCCGTTCCCCAACTGGCCCACGCTGTTCGCGCCCCAGCACTTCACTGCCCCACCCGCCAGCACCGCGCACGAGTCGTGGCCGCCCGCCGCGATCGCGACGGCGTTGTTGATCCCCTTCACCACGACCGGCGTCGACGCCGAGATCAACGTGCCGTTCCCGAGCTCACCGTTGTCGTTGGTGCCCCAACACGTCGCCGTGCCGTCGAAGAACACCGCGCAGGAGTGGTCGAGCCCGGAGGCGATCGAGCGAACCGACGAGCCGGCTGCGGTCGTCGTGACGGCGACAGGAGTCGAGGAGCTCGTGGTGCCGCCGTTGCCCAGCTCGCCCTTGCTGTTGATGCCCCAGCACATCACGGATCCGTCGGCCGAGGCCTCGCACGCGTGCGCGTTGCCGACGGCGACTGCGGGGCGCGAACGCGCCGCGATGCTGTTCGCGGGATTGGCGTCGACGGAAGCGCCCGCCACGAGGGGATGACCGACCATGCCGGCCGCGACGAGTGCCGCGCTCACCGCTATGCACGTGATCCGAATCCGTTCCATGTCCGTCCCCTCCCTGCCGATCCAAAGCGATCGGGCGCGCCGTTCCCTGAACCCTTTACGGAATGCGCTCGGCGAACTAGGGACCTTCGGACTTCCTGACGCAGCCAACCGTCATGCGGCGGCTCCTCTGTTGTCCGTTTCCGCACGTTTCGCGCGTAACGGGCCGCGGCGAGGCGCTCCGTTGCGTCCCAGAGCGCACGAGCTGCGAACATTGGCCGGTGAGCGGCGACGTCCCGGTTCCCTACTACGACCCCTACGACGCCGGCATCGACGCCGACCCGTACCCCGTGTGGCGGCGACTGCGGGAAGAAGCACCCCTCTACTACAACGAGCGCCACGACTTCTATGCGCTGAGTCGCTTCGCCGACGTGCTCGTGGCGTCACTCGACTGGCAGACCTACAGCTCGGCGCGCGGCACCGTGCTCGAGTACATCGACACGAGCGTGCCCCCGACCGGGGAACCACCGGCCGACACGAGCCTCGGGATGATGATCTTCATGGACCCGCCGCGCCACGACGAGCTTCGGCGACTCGTGAGCCGCGCCTTCACACCCCGCCGCGTCGCCGCCCTCGATGCCCGCGTGCGCGAGCTGTGCGCGGAATTCCTCGAGCCGCACCGGGGTGGCCCGGGCTTCGACTACGTCGACGACTTCGCCGCGAAGATCCCGACCATGATCATCGGTGCACTGCTCGGCGTCCCGAAGCAGGACCAGGACCAGCTGCGCCGGTGGGGCGACGTGATGATGCGTTTCGAAGCCGACGCGGTGAGCGCCGAGAAGATGGCCGCGATCGAGGGCTTCGGCACGTACATGGAAGCGATGGTCGCCGACCGGCGGCGCGCACCCCGCGACGACATGGTGTCCGACCTGCTCTCGGCCGAGATCACACGCGACGACGGCTCGAGCCGCACGCTCGACCACCGGGAGGTCATGGCCTTCTTCACGTTGCTCGAGCTCGCGGGGAGCGAGACGACCGCCCGGCTCCTCGGATGGGCGGCGGTGCTCCTCGCTCGCCATCCCGGTGAGCGGGCCAAGCTCGTGGCGAACCGGTCACTCGTTCCGAACGCCGTCGAGGAGCTCTTGCGCTACGAGCCGCCGTCGCCGATTCAAGCGCGCTTCACGACCGGTGCGGCTGAATGGTACGGACAGCGCGTACCCGCAGGTTCCAAGATCGCCCTGCTCACCGGAAGCGCCGGTCGCGACCAACGGGAGTACGCCGACCCTGATCGCTTCGACGTGGAACGCGCCTTCGACCGCCACGTCACCTTCGGCTACGGCGTGCACTTCTGTCTCGGCGCGAGCCTGGCGCGCCTCGAGGCCGAGGTTGTCATCGACGAGACCCTGCGCCGGTTCCCCGAATGGGGTGTCGACGAACGCGCCGTCGAGCTCGTACGGACCTCGACGGTGCGCGGTCCGTCGCACGTCCCGATTCAACTCTGAACGGCACTCAGGTCCCGAACGCACTGCGTCAGGTCCACAGCGCGTCGAGCTCCATCTCGACGCGGATACCCGCGTCGATCGCCGCGCCGACCCCGGTGTCGTGGCGTGACGTATTGACCGGATCGAAGCAGGCGGTCACCTCGGCGGAGAGGAAACGGCTCGGCTGGCTCAGCGTGTGAACGTCGTCGCGACCGCGCGGCCGGTAGTGGAACCGGAGCGTGTAGTACACGTGAAGGTTAAGGCGCCGGCGAGTCA
>CAZLEC010000027.1:0-16718 GCA_964558245.1 uncultured Burkholderiales bacterium
CCGATCTCTGCAGTCGTTCATCGACAACGTCGACAACAACCGGCTGATCCGGTTCCACAAGAACGGCCGTTACCGAGTCGAGGGGACGCTCTTCGTCACCGACAAGAACGACCTCACGTTCGACGGCCAGAACGCAACGATCTTCGCGACCACCACCGGCACGCTCGAGCGGTCGCAGTGGTGGATCTCCGACGGCAGCGGGATCATCTTCCGCAACATGATCGTGAAGGGCGCCAATCCCTACGCGGGCGTGAGCGACAAGGCGTACAACCCGAAGTACGAGAAGCAGCACGGCTTCCGGATCGAGGGAACCAGCGACATCGAGCTGAGCCACGTGACCGTCACCGACACGTACGGCGACTTCGTGTACGTCGCCCGGTACGTGGACGAGACGCCGACGAACGTGTGGATCCACGACTCGAAGTTCGCACGCAACGGCCGGCAGGGCATCTCGCTCGTGGCCGCCAACGGCGTGGTCATCGAGCGCAACAGCTTCGTCGACACCCGGCGCGGCACGATCGACCTCGAGCCGAACGGTCCGAATCAGAGCGTCACCGACGCGTTCATCTTTAACAACACGATCGGTGCGGGCCGCTTGTTCTTCATCGCCTCGCACGGCAAGGGGCCCGTCAGCGACATCGTCGTCACGGGCAACCGGCTGCACCAGCACGTGATGTCGATCGACGTCGTACCGCTGGCCGGTCAGCGCCGCAAGGACTGGATCGTCACCAACAACACGAGCGACATGAACTCGACCCAACGTCCGATCCGCTTCATCAACGTCGACGGTCTGCTCGTGACCGGGAACAAGCAGCCGGTGTCGGGCAAGTTGCCGGGCGTGGAGCTGACCAACGTTTGCGGTGCGACGGTCTCGAACAACGTGTTCGGGTCGGTGCAGGTCCTCCAACACGGGCCGACGTGCAGTGCCGTGTTGACGGTTCCGACGCAGCCCGCCATTCCCGGGCGCAGCTGACGGCCCGGAGATCGCTCAGAGGTTGCTCGCGCAGGTGTTGCCGTCGGCGTCGCTGTTGGTCCCGTCGGGACAGGTCGTGCCGCTCCAGGTGACGTTGGCGAGCGTCGCGCCGGTGAGCGTCGCCGCGTTGAGGTCGGCGCCGGTGAGATTCGCGCTGGTGAGGTCGGCGTTGGCGAGGTTGGCGGTGTTCAGCGTGGCGTTGGTGAGGTCGGCCGAGTTCAGCGTCGAGCCCGCGAGGTTGGCGCCGGCCAGGGGAGCGTTCACGAGGCTCGCCGCTACGAGGTTCGCGCCCGGACCGATGAAGTAGCCGCTCACGAGCTGCCAGCCGGCCGGGAGGGAGGCGGGTGTCCCGGTGATCCCGCCCGAAGTGGCGCCGGTCAGGGTGGCGCCGGTGAGGACGGTGCCGTCGATGCTCGCGTTGTTGAGCAGGGCGTTGGTGAGGTCGGCGCCGTTGAGGTTGGCGCCGTCGAGTGTCGCGGCGTGGAGATTGGTGGCGTGGAGGTCGGCGCCGTGAAGGTCCGCGCCCGGACCCACGAGGTAGCCGTTCGCGACGCGCCAGCTCGCCGGCAACACCGCCGGTGACCCGATGAGGCCGCCCGAGGAGACTCCGGTGAGCGTGGCGCCGGTGAGGGTCGCGGCGTTGATGCCGGCGTTGAGCAGCGCCGCGCCGGTCAGATTGGCATTGGAGAGATCGGCGCTGCTCAAGTTGGTGGCCGTGAAGTTCACGTTGACGAGGCTCGTGCCGGCGAGGTTGGCGCTCGTGAAGTTCACCGCCGAGAGGTTGCTCCCGTCGAGGCTCACGCCGTTGAGGTTGGCGCCGTTGAGGTTGGCCGCAGGACCCACGAGGTAGCCGCTCACCAGCTGCCACGCCCCCGGCAGCGAGGCCGGCGCGCCGGTGACCGAGCCCGAGGTCACCCCGGTGAGGCTGGCGCCCGCGAGCGCCGTGCCGGTGAGATTCGCGGCTTGGAGCTTGGCCGTGTTCAGGTTCGCGCTGGTGAGGTCGGCGCCGGTCAGGTTGGCGCCGGTGAGGTTCGCGGCTCCGAGGGCGGCGCCCGATAGGCTCGCCCCGTTGAGATTGGCGGCGGGGCCGACGAGATAGCCCTTCACGAGCCGCCAGCCCGTCGGCAGTGAGGCCGGGGTGCCGCCGATCCCGCCCGAGCTGGCGCCGGTCAGGACGGCGCCGGCGAGGACGGTCTTGGTGAGGTTGGTGCACGCGAGGTTGGCCGACCCCAGGTGCGCGTTCTTGAGGTTGGCGCCCGGGCCGACGAGGTATTGCTTCACGAGCCGCCAATTCGTCGGCAGCTGCACAGGCGTGCCGACGATCCCGCCCGAGATGACGCCGGTGAGCGTCGCGCCCGTCAGGTTCGCGCCTCCCAGCGTGACGCCGGTCAGGTTCGCGCCGGTGAGCACGGCCTTGGTGAGGTTCGCGTTGGTTCCGATGAGGTAGCCGCTGATGAGCCGCCAGCTCACGGGCAGCTGCGCGGGCGTCCCGAGGATGCCGCCCGATGCGACACCACTGAGCTTCGAGTTGGTCATGGTCGCCCCGCTCAACGTGACGCGGTTGAGCGTCGTGTTGGTGAGGTCGGCTCCGGTGAGCGCCGCGCTGGTGAGGTTCGCACGGGTGAGATTGGTGCCGCTGAGTTGGGCGCCGTTGAGACCGGCGCCCTTCAGGTTGGCGCCGGGCCCGGCGAGATAGCCCTTGACGAGCCGCCAGCTCGTTGGCAGCGTCGCCGGTGTGCCCACGAGCTTGCCCGACACCACGCTGGTGAGCGTGGCGTTGGTGAGCTTCGTGTTGGTCACTGTGGCCTTCGACATGACCGCGCCGGTGAGGTTGGCGCCGGTGAGGTTGGCGCCGGTGAGGATCGCGCTGGTGAGGTTCGCGACCCTCAGGTTGGCGCCGGTGAGCTTGGCGTTGGTGAGGTTGCACTTCGAGAGGTCGGCGCCGGGGCCGGGTTTGCACGACTTGGGGGCCGCGCCGGCCGGTGTGATCGCGCCGGGGAGCAACGAAAGGCACAAGACTGCGCCCGCCAGACATCTCGCGAATCGGCTCCCCATACCGGGAACGGTAGTTACGGGATGCAGGAGAGGGAAGCGATTCGTGCAACATTTGGCGCACGTTCGGGCCGAGGGCGAGGACCACGGACATGATCGATGAGCATCCGGCCACCGTCGCCGAGTTGTGGCGGTATCCCGTCAAGTCGATGCGGGGTGAGCGGATCGAGGGCTCCGACGTCGCCGACACCGGACTCCTGGGCGACCGGGCCTATGCGGTCGTCGACGGGGCGACGGGCAAGGTCGCGAGCGCGAAGCATCCGCGGCTGTGGAGCGTGCTCCTGCGGTGCGACGCGCGGTACGTCGGAACTCCGCGAGCGGACGCGCCACTCCCACCGGTGTCGATCACGCTGCCCGACGGAGGTGAGACCGGGACCGAAGACCCGAGCGTCGACGAGCGTTTGTCGGCAGTGTTCGGTCGCCCGGTCAAGTTGACCGCCGTCGCGCCCGAGGGAAACGCGTACCTCGCGGTGTGGCCGGAGATCGACGGCGTCATGCCGGCCGACTTCCGGGCCCGGACCGCCGTAGCGGGCGACGAGTCCGAAGGGACGCTCACCGACATGGCGCTCGCCCTGGCGTCACCGCCGGGCACGTTCTTCGACGTCGCCGCGCTGCACGTGCTGACGAATGCCACGTTGCAGCGGCTCGGTGCGTTGGAGCCCGCGAGCCGGTTCGCGGTCGAGCGATACCGTCCCAACATCGTGATCGACGCCGCGTGCGAGCCGTTCGCCGAGAACGATTGGAGTGGTGCGAGCGCGCGGTTCGGCGGTGTGCTCACCGCGTCGGTGTTGCTCCCGACGATGCGCTGCATCATGACGACGCTCGCGCAGGGTGACCTTCCGCGCGACAACGCCGTGCTGCGCGCGCTCACGCGCCACAACCGGGTCGAGATCCCGGGCCTCGGCACGTGGTCGTGCGTCGGTGCCTACGCCGCGGTGACGACACCCGGGACGGTGCAGGTGGGCGACGAGGTCGCGCTCGACCGCGTGTCGTAACTAACCGGCGGCTTGTTCGGCGTGCCGCCGGTACGCCCAGCCCGGACCGCGGAACACGAACGAGAGCCGCTCGCGCCAGCTCGTGGAGCGGCTGACGTCGCGCAGCATGTCGAAGTGCTCGTGGCCGGCGACGCGCGCCGGATTGAACGTGTCGAGATTCTTGGTCAGGCCGTACACGACGGGCTCGGCTTCCTTTTCGTACGTGCCGAACAGCCGGTCCCAGGTGATCAGGATGCTCCCGTGGTTGCGATCGAGATATTGGTGGTTGCTGCCGTGGTGCACCCGGTGATGTGAGGGCGTGTTCAGGACCTGCTCGAACGGTCCGAGAGTGCGGACGGTGTCGGTGTGGATCCAGTACTGGTACAGCAGGTTGATGCCGCGCGCCTGCGCGATGAGATCGGGCTGTACGCCGAGCAGGGCGAGCAGGCCGTACGGCACGAACGTACCCAGCGCGTCGGCCACGGGTTGGCGGAGCGCGGTCGAGAGGTTGTACCGCTCGCTCGAGTGGTGCACCACGTGGATGGCCCACATGTAGCGGCTCTCGTGCATGAACCGGTGGTTCCAGTAGTAGATGAAGTCCCAGCCCAGAGTCGCCGCGGCGAGCGCCGCCGGCCCGCGACCGAGGTCGCGCCCGATCCGGCGGCTCCACATGCGGTTGGCGGTCGCGCGCGATGCGAGCGTCGAGGTGATCGCGATGCCGCCGGTCACGACCGCAACCACGCCGCCGACGCGTGCGACCTGCCGGGCCACGCCGGCGCGCCGGCGCGCCTTGCGTGAAGGCCGGTCGTGGTGGTTCGCGTCGCGCCGCACCACGAGGTCGGCGACGGTGGTCGCCGCGGCGGCCGCGGCCGCGGTTGCGATCAACGCCTTGCCGTATCTGCCCTTGCCGGGAGTGATCGGTCCGAGCAGCTTCGGCGCCACGAGCGGCGCGAGGAGGCTCCCGGTGCCCATCGCGAGGCTCGTGATCGTGTCGCGCCGCTCGTAGTCGGCCGGCGTCGGGCCCCGCTCGGCCGCGTGTTGTCGCAGCCACAGGTATTCCGCACCCATCGTCCCGAAGTACGCGGGGATCGCGACCACGGTCGAGTCCACGTCATGATCCCTTTCGCGAGCGGCGGCCGCCATTGTCGCACTCGAAGCCGGCTCGCGCCGGCGCTGGCTTAGGTTGACGTGATGGCCCCCGACTTCCACCTTTCCCCGTACCCGGGCCGCGGAGTGGTGGTCGGCACGGACGCCGACGGGCGAGCCTTCTGGGTCTACTTCGTCACGGGCCGGAGCCCGGCTTCGCGCCGCCGATCGTTGAGGATCGTCGGCCCGGCGCTGATGGTCGAGCCGCTCGACGCCGACGCACCACCCGACGAGCTGCGTCACTACGCGTGCGTACAGGCGAACGGACCGTACGTGGTCGTGGGCAACGGCGCCCACGTGTCGGACATCGCCGGTCGGCTCGATCACGGGGAGTCGCTCGACCGCGTGTACGACGACCTCGTGCCCGAGCCCGACCCGCCGATCCACACGCCGCGGATCGCGGCGGTGTGCTCCGCCGACGGCACGTGGATCGGAACGGTCTGGAGAGACGGCCTCGTCGACAACCGCGTCGTGCAACGCGTCGTGATCGAGCCCGGTGCCGGCTTCGTGCTCAGCACCTACGAGGGCGACGGCGACGCGGTCGAGGTGGCGCGCACGATCCGGCGCGTGACCGAGATCGCCTCGCTGCCGGAGACCGTCGACCTGCTCTGGGCTCAGCTCGACGCGCGATACCGGGTGGTGGTCGCCGGCGGTTACGTCGACCGGGCCCCCGCGATCGAAGCTACGGTCACGGTCGATGCTCGACACGGTCATGCAGACGGCAGCGGCGGTGCGGAGCGGCGAGCTCGCGCCGACTGATGTCGTCGAGCGGGCACTCGCGCGCATCGGCGATCTGAACGACACGCTCAACTGCTTCGTTGCGCTCGATGCCGACGGTGCGCGAGCGCAGGCGGTCGCACTGGAACGGCGTTTGCAGGCCGGCGAGCCGGTCGGCGCGTTGGCCGGGGTGCCGATCGGTGTGAAGGATCTCGAGGACGCTCGAGGGTTCGTCACGACCTGTGGTGATCCGGCGCGTCGTTCGCGCGAGGTCGCCGCGAACGACTCGGTGGAGGTCGCGCGGTTGCGGGCTGCGGGCGCGATCGTGCTGGGCAAGACCAACACTCCTGCCTACGGCTTCCACGCCGAGACCGACAATCTCGTGTTCGGCGCGACGCGCAATCCCTGGGCGCTCGATCGCACGAGCGGTGGCTCGTCGGGCGGATCGGCCGCGGCGGTCGCGTCGGGGATGGTGCCGCTGTGCACCGGATCCGACGGCGGCGGCTCGATCCGCATCCCGTCGGCCGTGTGCGGGATCTCGGGGTTCAAGCCCACTCACGGCGTCGTCCCCAACGGCGACCCCGAGTGGCCCACGTGGGGGCTGTTCTCGACACGCGGCCCGATGGCGCGCACGTTCGCCGAGATCGCGTACGCGCTGGATGTCGTCAGCGGGTTCTCGCGGCGCGACCTCACGTCGTTCGATCTCCAAGGTTCGTTCGGCGATGCCGCGGCGCACGCGACGCTCGCGGGTGCGCGCATCGTCTGGTCTCCGACGCTCGGGATCGCGAAGCCCGATGCCGCGATGGTGACCGCGTGTGAGCAGGCCCTCGCCGTGATCGAAGGGCACGGCGCTTCCGTCGTCGAGACGGTCGACTCGGTGTTCGAGGAGTTGCCGGTGCGCGCCTGGATCGCACGCGCGGCGGCGGGATCACTCCGCACGGCTTCGCTCGATCCGATGCCGTGGGACGGCCGCTTCCTTCCCGCGGCGCAGTTCATCGCCCGCTTCGGCGAATCGGTGACGGCCGCGCAGATCGTCGACGCCGAGCACGGCGCGCACCGCGCGAATCTCGCGCTGGCGGCGATCTTCGAGCGCGCCGATGTGCTGGTGACACCGGCGATGGCGACGGTGCCGCCGCGGGTCGGCGAACCGAGCCCCTACGGCCCGGGGTGGGCGAGCGACTACACGCTCCCGTTCAACCTCGTGCGGGCACCGGCGGCGGTGGTTCCGTGCGGCCCGATTGCCACCGAAGCCGGCGAGTCGCTGCCGATCGCGCTGCAGTTCACGATGCCGCGGTGCTCCGACCTCCGGCTGATGCGACTCGTCACGGCGGTGGAGTCGGCACTCGGTGGGATCGCGACGCCACCAGTGTTCGGGAGCGCACCGCACGGTTGACGGCTCCGACTCCCGGGTCGTGCGTGTCGATACGCTGCGATCACCGCGACGGGGGACGGGTCGATGAGCGGACTGAACATCGCAGACATCTTCGAGACGGTCGTGGCGACCGTGCCCGACCAGCCGGCGCTCGTGGTGCGTACGGGCGACGGTCACGACGAGATCCGGTACTCGTTCGCCGAGCTCGACGCCCGGGTCAACCGACTCGCCCACGCGCTGGTCGCGCTCGGGATCGGCGAAGGCGACCACGTCGGCTGCCATCTCTACGACGGCAACCAGTACATCGAGGTCACCCTCGCGGCGTACAAGCTACGCGCGGTGCCGGTGAACGTGAACTTCCGCTACGTCGACGAGGAGCTGATCTATCTCTTCGAGAACGCCGACCTGAAAGTGGTGTTCACCGAGCCCGATCTCGAAGAACGAGCTGCCCGCGCCGCCGCGACGCTCGAGTGGCAGTGCCCGGTCGTGGTCGCCGACGATCGCTACGAGCGGATGCTGGCGGAGCAGCCCGACACCGCGCCCGCCGTCGGCGATCGGTCACCCGACGATCGTTACGGGCTCTGGACCGGCGGCACCACCGGCATGCCGAAGGGTGTCATGTGGCGCCAGGAAGACATCTACATGTCGGCCATCGGCGGCGACGGGAACGCGTTGTTGGGTATCGAGCCGGTGCAGGACCTCGACGACGTCGCCGAGCGCGCGCGCAAGGGCACGCCACTCCCCGGGACCTTGACGCTGTGTCCACTCATGCACGGCGGCGGGTTCTGGCTCGCGTTCTCCGCGATCCTCGGGGGCTCGTTCAGCGTGCTGATCCGCGACGTCGGATTCGATCCCGAGTTCGCGCTGCGCGTCATCGGTGAGGAGCGCGTCAGTCTGCTCATGACGATCGGCGACGCGTACGCGCGGCCGATCGTGGATCTCCTCGATGCGCGTGGCCCCGATGCGTTCGACCTGTCGTCGTTGCTCGTCTACGGTTCGGGCGGCGCCATCCTCTCGCCCTCGGTCAAGGACGACCTCGCGCGCCTGCTCCCGCGCACCTTCGTGCACGACGGCTTCGGTGCGTCGGAGACCGGAGGGCAGGGGCGGCTCATCGGCACCGGACCCGACGGTGCGCCTCGTTTCGACATGGACGCCACGAACGTCGTGATCGCCGACGACGGCACGCTCTGCCAACCGGGCGACGGGCGTATCGGGATGCTCGCCACCAGCGGCCACATTCCTCTCGGCTACTACAAGGACGAGAAGAAGACGGCTGCCACCTTCCCCGTCGTCAACGGGGTCCGCTACGCGATTCCCGGTGACATGGCGTCGATCGACGCCGACGGTTCGGTCGCGGTGTACGGGCGGGGGTCGGTCTCGATCAACTCGGGCGGCGAGAAGATCTTCCCCGAGGAAGTGGAGAAGGCGCTCAAGCGCCACCCCGCGGTGTTCGACGCGACCGTGATCGGCACGCCCAACGATCGCTTCGGCTCCCAGGTCACTGCGGTCGTGGAGCTGCGGCACGAACGGTCCGGGCAACCGCCGTCGCTCGCCGAGCTCCAGGAGCACTGCCGCCAACACCTCGCCGGATACAAGGTCCCGCGCGCGGTGGTGTTCGTGCCGGAGACGCAGCGTTCGCCCTCGGGCAAGCCCGACTATCGCTGGGCCAAGGAGACGGCGCTCGCCGGTCTGGCGGAGGGCGGCGACGACGCCTGACGGAGAAGGCCGTCGCCGCGCCGATGAGTCGCGGCCGCACGATCGGTCCTACCCACAGGCGCTCGAGGAGGAGATCCGATGGACACAGTCACTTCCGCCGACGGGACGACGATCGCGTACGACACGACCGGGAACGGCCCGGCCCTGGTCATGGTCGTCGGCGCGTTCTGCGATCGGCAGACCACCAACTCGATCGCCAAGGTGCTCGCGCCGGAGTTCACCGTGTACGAGTACGACCGGCGCGGCCGCGGCGCGAGCGGCGACACCGCGCCCTACGCCGCCGAACGCGAGATCGAGGATCTCGCCGCAGTGGCCGCCGCGGCCGGCGGCTCGCCGTTCGTCTTCGGTCACTCGTCGGGCGCGATCCTGGCGCTCGAGGCCGCGGCGCGCGGTGTTCCGATGGCGAAGCTCGTGGCGTACGAACCGCCGTACATCGTCGACGACAGCCGGCCGCGGCCGGGTGCGGATCTCGCCGGGCGGCTGGCCGCGCTCGTGTCCGAAGGTCGGCGCGCCGATGCGGCCACGCGGTTCCTGACCGAGGCGGTGGGGGTCCCGCCCGCGGTCGTGGCGATGATGGAAGGCAGCCCCGACTGGTCGGGCATGACCGCGCTCGCGCACACGCTCGCCTACGACATCACGTTGTGCGGCCAGAGCTTCGAGATACCGGCGGGCCGCCTCGCCGGCATCGACGTGCCGACCTTGGTGATCGGGGGCGGCAACAGCCCGGAATGGTTCCACCACACCGTGCGCGCCGTCGCCGACGTCGTGCCCGACGCGCACTTGCGGTTCCTCGCCGGCCAGGACCACGGCGCCGCCGACGACGTGCTCGCGCCGGTGCTCGTCGAGTTCTTCGGCGCCTGAGCGTTCAGCCCGAAGCGGGGACGTCGGTGGCGGCCCACACTTTCATGTTCGCCCGCCACTGCTCGTCGTCGGCGATCACCGCCCCGGTGATCCATTCCTCGTCGGTGAGCGCGGGGCGGTGCGCGGCCAGGGCCTCCGCGTCGGGGCCGACGCGGTAGCGCAGTGTGGGCGAGTCCGTCGAGATCGCCTGCCAGATAACGTCGGCGGTCTGCTCCGGGGTCGAGCCGTCGGCCAGGCCCGCGAGCAGGAGCCTCGACGTGCGGAACGTCCACTCGAAATACGGTGACTCGGTGTCGAGCGGGCGTTCCATCGCCTTGTCGAAGATCGGGGTGACGACCACGCCCGGTTCGATGATCGCGACTCGGATGCCGAACGGGGCGGTCTCGGCGGCCAGGATCTCGCTGATCGCCTCGGCCGCCCACTTCGAGGCCGCGTACGCGCCTTGCCCGGGCGCGGCCACCCGCCCCGCGATGGACGTGACGTTCACGATGCAACCGCTGCGCTGCTCGCGCATCGTGGGTAGCACGGCCTGAATGCAGCGCAGGGTGCCCCACGTGTTGGTGTTCATCACAGATTGGAAAAGGTCGAGCGGCGTGCGCTCGATCGAGTCGCCGATGGCGATCCCGGCGTTGTTGACCAGGATGTCGATGCTGCCTTCGGCCGCGATCACCGATGCGATTCCGTTGGCGACGGAAGCGTCGTCGTCGACGTCGAGGACCAGCAGGGACAGCGGCAGGTCGCCGGCCGCGTCGGCAAGTGCGGCGCCCGAGGCCTCCGACCGAACCGTCGCGTAGACCCGGCAACCTTCACGCGCCAGCCGGAGTGCCGTCGCATATCCGATTCCGGTCGAGGTTCCCGTGACAATCGCGGTTCTCATGGCCGAAACGTAGCGCGGTGCCCGTTGACACGGAGCGGCCCGCCCTGGACGATGTGTCCGAGGGGTTTGGGCGATGAGGCGAGCTCTGGCGGCAGTGCTGTTGGCCACGGCCGTGGCCGTCGGGGGCGCCGCCGGGCCGGCAGCCGGCTCGCCGCGAGTCGCCGCCGCGCCGGTCGCGAAGCCCGCGATCCCGGCGGGGACAATGGATGGGTGCGCGCTCCTCGGGAACGGGACGGTCAAGTGCTGGGGGAGCAATCAGCGCGGCACGCTCGGCACCGCCAAGCGCGGCCTCTCCACGATCCCGGTAACCGTGGCGGGGATCGCGAACGCGAAGTCGCTCGCACTGGCCCTCGCCGCGTGCGTGGTGCTCTCGAGCGGCCAGATCACATGTTGGGGCGACGACTCCGAGGGTGAGTTGGGCCGCGGGCCGGCAAGCTCGTCGGCTCCCGGCCTGGTGAAGGGCATCACGAACGCGGTGTCGGTCTCGACCCAGTTGCACACGTGCGCAGTGCTGAAGACGGGTGCGATCGAGTGTTGGGGAAAGGGAGGCGACGGCGAGCTCGGCAACGGCGTGACCGCCAACTCGTCGGTGCCGGTCGCGGTGAAGGGGATCACGAACGCGGTGTCGGTGTCGACGGGCGCGGACTTCTCGTGCGCGATCCTGAAGGACGGCACCGGCCGCTGCTGGGGCGGCGACGAGCTCGGTGTTTTGGGCAACGGATCCCACAAGAGCTCGCTCGTACCGGTCGCCGTGAAGGGGCTCACGGGCGCGACCTCGATCTCCAGCGGTAATGGCTCCACGTGTGCGCTGCTGCGCAACGGGAACGTCATGTGCTGGGGCGACAACATCGTCGGACAGCTCGGGAACGGCACGAAGTCCGACGGCGGTTCGTCGACGCCGGTGAGGGTCAAGGTCGTTTCGGGTGCGCGCACGATCTCGGTCGGGGGTGGCTTCGCGTGTTCCGCGCTCGCCGGCGGGACCGCCATGTGCTGGGGCGGCGGCTTCGGCGGCGAGCTGGGGAACGGCAAGGACTTCGACAACTCGACACCGGTCAAGGTGAAGGGTCTCGCCGGTGCGGTCTCGGTGTGGGCCGGCTACGGCTCGGCGTGCGCGTTGCTCACGAGCGGCGCGGGGAGATGTTGGGGCGGCAATCGCTTCGGAGAGTTGGGTGCCGGCACCCAGACGAAGGACTCGGCCCTGCCGCTCGTCGTCAAGGGCCTGCCGTAGCGCCCTACCAGCTCCCGCTGCACGGCTGATACGTCGACCCGTCGAGGTCGAGGTTGAACAAGACGCCGTTGATGTGGTCGGCGACGTCGGATGTGCAGAACGACGAACCCCCGGAGTACTCGGCGTTGAAGACCGCTTTGCCGGCGCTGGTGAACACGTGCTCGGTTCCGCACTCGCTGAACTCGTTGCACTGCTCGTCGAGCGCCCAGTCGAAGTACGGCTCGAGATCCGTCGTCTGGTCGACGTCGTTCTTCAAGCCGACCGAGAGTCCGAGGTTGTGCGCCTCGGTCGCGATCCACGTGTTGTAGGTGAGCTGGTCCTGTCCGCTCAACGGGAAGCCGGTCGAGTTGGTGTAGCCGTCGATGTTGTCGGGCTCGAGGGCGTCGAAGCCCTTCTGCACGCACATCTGCATGCGCGCGGTCATGATCGGCTCGAGCACGCCGAGCTGGCGGATGTCGAGCCACTTCTCCCCGGGCCATCCGTTGGTGTCGCCCTGCACCGACGCCGGGAACGAACCGAAGTCGGAGCGGAAGTTCTCGGAGGTCCCGAAGTCGATGTAGCAGATCACTTTCTTGCCCTGCGCGTGCAGCGCCGACACCGTCGCCGCCGACGTGTCGAAGCCGTCGACGTCGTAGACCTGCGCGGGCTCCGAGGTGTTCACCGTGCCTTGGAGCTGCCAGTACCACGAGATCGGCGCGGCCGACGACGGCGTCCAGTGCGCGCCGGTACGAGGTGTGGTGGTCGGGGTCGTGGTGGTCGGGGTCACGATCGCCGACTTGACCGACGGGACGCAGAGCTCGGTGTCCTTCGACACCTTGACCGCGCCGGTACCGAACTGGTTCTTGTCGTACGCGGTGCGCGTCGCGGCCGCCTGGGCCGGCAATGCGAAGCACACCGAGTAGTTGGTCGCGTTCACCGCCTTGGTCCAGCCCGCGCCGGAGCTCCGGATCGTCGGCAGGCACACGATGTTGGGGCCGCCGACCTTGGTCCTGGCCGAGCCGAACTGATCTTTCAGCGATACCGATGCCGGCAGCTTGAACGACGACGTGCCGGCGGGATGCACGACGGAGTAGCACGCGTACGCGTCGAGGTTCGACGGTGCGGTCGTCGACGGGAACTGGAGCGGCTTCGTTCCGTTCCTCCACGACGGCAGGCAGAACGAACGGGCGGCGGTCGGCTTCAGGACGGCGGTGCCGAACTGGTTCTGCACGCTCAGGGTCGGCGGCAGCTTCAGCGCCTTCGACGCGACGGCCCAGCACACGAGGCGCGCGTTCGCATTCGAGATCGCGCTGGTCACGGCGTGACCGGTCGCGAGCACGGTCTGCTGGGCCGGGCTGCACTGCATCCGGACCTTGCCCACCGAGACCTTGAACCCGCCCAGGCCGAAGCGGTTCTTCAACATCAGCGCGGGCGGGGTCGCCTTGAACGAGGCGTGCAATGCCGACGTCGTGGTCGCGGCCGCGGTGTAACACTCGAAGTGATCGAGGCTCGGCGTCGCCGCGCCGAACGGGCGAGCCGCGGCGCGCGCACCGCCGGCCGCACCGAGCGCGAGCGGGACCGACGTGCCGACGATCAACACGGCCGCGACTACAACGACGCCCTGGCGAAACCGCCGGACTCCCCGCAACATTCACAACCCCCACTCGCGAACGATGGAGCGTACCGAGCCGCTCTGTGTATCGTCCCGGACGCCCGGACAACTTCGGGTAAAGAAAGCTCAAGCCCCGTGAAGTGCTGGTGCTCCGCAATACCAATGTTGCGCGTGTTGCGCGTGAACCCCGCGAGTGATCGCATCCGCCCATGACGTTTCTCCTGATCCACGGAGGCGGCTCGACCGCTCGGTTCTGGGATCGGCTCCTGCCGCATCTCGACCGGCCCGCGCTCGCGGTCGACCTTCCCGGCCGCAACGGCAAGGCCGCCGACTTCGCGACGTTGACGGTTGCCGACGAGGTCGCGTCGGTGCTCGGCGACGTGCGCCCCGCCGACCTCGACGGGCCGATGATCGTCGTCGCGCACTCCTCGGGCGGCCTCGTCGTTCCGGGTGTCGTCCACGGCCTCGGCGCCCGAGCGGCCGGGATCGTGCTGAGCGCGGGCCTCGTCCCGCCCGTCGGCGGGTGCGGGCTCGACTGCATGAGACCGGCGCACCGCGACGGCCTCGTGCTCGCGGTCGACGAAGCCCGGCGCCAGGGAACAGTGATCACCCTGCCCGCGCCGCCGCCCGATCCGGAGTCGTTCCGGCGCACCTACGGCGGCGACCCGCTCGACGACGAGACGTTGGCGTTCGTCGTCGACCCGGTGCGCAGCGTCACCGACACCGTGAACCACTACTTCCAACCGGTCGACTGGGCCGCCGTCGCGCGCGTGCCGGTCACCTACGTGCTCAACGAGCGTGACCGTCCGATCCCGCCGGCGATGCAGGAGGAGATGATCGCCCGCCTGCCGTGCGTGCCGACCGTGGTTCGCCTCGACGGCGGCCACATCCCGCCGGTGACCGAGCCGGCGCGGTTCGCGGCCGTCCTCGCCGCGGCGGCATCGAGGGCCGAATTGCTATGAGAGAATGGGGCCGATGCCCGATCCCGCGAGCCGCGTCGCCGAGCTGATCGCCAAGATCGACGAGCGCCGCGCGAAGGTCGTGGTGGTCGGTCAGGGATACGTCGGGTTGCCGGTCGCGATGCGCGCGGCCGAAGTCGGATTCGCCGTGGTCGGCTACGACGTCGCTCCCGGTCGGGTCGATGCGCTCGCCGCGGGTCGCTCCTACGTCGAGGACGTGTCCGACGAGCGTCTCGCGGCCGCGCTCGGTGCCGGCTACCTGCCGACGCACGACCCCCACGATCTGCGTGACTTCGACGTCGCGGTGATCACGGTGCAGACGCCGTTGCGCGAGAACATCCCCGACCTCTCGTTCATCGAAGCCGCCGCTCGCGATCTCGCAGCCCGGCTGCAGCCGGGCGCACTCGTCGTGTTGGAGTCGACGACCTATCCCGGCACGACCGACGAGCTGTTGCGACCGATCCTCGAGGAGAGCGGGTTACGAGCGGCCGACGGTGATTTCTTCCTCGGGTACTCGCCGGAGCGCATCGACCCCGGCAACAGCGAGTGGACGTTCGTGAACACGGCGAAGGTCGTGTCGGGTCTCGACGCCGCGTCGCTCGCGGTGGTGGAAGCGTTCTACGGATCGCTGGTCGACAAGATCGTGCCCGTAGGATCCACGGGCGAAGCGGAGCTCGTGAAGTTGCTCGAGAACACCTTCCGGCATGTCAACATCGCGCTCGTCAACGAGCTCGCGATGTTCGCGCGCAGCCTCGACGTCGACATCTGGTCGGCGATCGACGCCGCGGCCACGAAGCCGTACGGGTTCATGCGCTTCACGCCCGGGCCGGGCGTCGGCGGTCACTGCCTCCCGGTCGACCCGGCATACCTCGCGTGGCGCGTCGAGCGCCAGATCGGGCAGCGGTTCCGATTCGTCGAGCTCGCCAACGAAGTGAATCGCGGCATGCCCGACTACGTGGTCGCGCGGGTCGTGTCGATGCTCAACGACCAGCAGCGGTCGGTGAACGGCGCCCGCATCCTGCTGCTCGGGCTCGCGTACAAGGCCGGCACGAGCGACTGGCGCGGCGCGCCCTCGATGCGCATCGCAGAACGACTGGTCGAGCTGGGCGCCGACGTGCGCGCCCACGACCCGCTCGTTCCCGACGACGTGCCGCTCGGCCCGCCGATCGCGCGCGCCGCCTGCTCCGTCGAGGAGCTCGAAGCGGCCGACCTCGTCGTGTTGTGTGTCGACCACGGTGAGCTGCCCTACGACGACATCGTCGACCACGCCCGCCTCGTGCTCGACACGCGCGGCCGACTCCGCGGACTGGGCTTCCGCGGCGAGTCGCTGTAACTCGGCTACGAGCTCTCGGTCTGCGCCTGGCCTTGACGTCGGGTCGCGAGCGTGATGATGCCGGCGAACACCAAGAGCACCACGAGGTTGACGATGCGGTCGACCGCGGTGATCACGAGCCCGACCGCCGCGGGAAACCCGACGATCGGCGAGAGCGCGGCCGCGATCGCCTCCCGAGCTCCGAGCCCGGCGGGCAGGAAGCCGATCGCAGCCGCGCTCACTGCGGCGATCACGAGCGTGGTCGACTGCGCGTAGGAGACGTTGAAGCGCAAGGCGGACGCGATGAGGAAGAGCCGGAACGCCTGCATCAACACGAACCCGCCTTCGATGGCGAGCAGCTCGAGCGCACCGGCGATCCGGTCGCCGCGGTCGAGCACCCGCGCCAGCAACGCGATCGCGAAGCCGAGGAGGGCGACGCCGACCCCCAGCGCCACGAGCGCGAACCCGAGGTGCGACCAGAGCTCGGCGAGCCCGCCGAGCGCGCACGCGGCGCCGACCCAGGTGAGGCCGATGATCGCGGTGAGGTTCAGACCCCGGGTGACGCGCACGCCCGCCTTGCGCAGGTTCGCGAGCCGCACCACGACCGCGCCCGGAACCGGCAGCAGATTCGCAGCCGACCCGAGGATGGTGACCTGGAGGATCTCGAGGATCGGGGGATGGTGGTTGGCGAAGTGCGCCATGAGGCGGAACTCGAGCGCGTTGAGCACGGTGATGATCGGCACGACGACGAGCCCGGCCACGAGGATGAGCTCCCAGCGCAGCGGTTTGTCGATGTGCGGCAGGTGCCGGAACGCGACGATCGTGAACACGACGAAGAGCGCGACCGCGACGATCATCAACCACGGGCTGCGGGGCTGGTCGCGTGCCCGGAGCAGCCGGGTCAGCAACGTCGGGCGAGTGCCCGCGCCGTCGTCATCGT
>CAZLEC010000028.1:0-16356 GCA_964558245.1 uncultured Burkholderiales bacterium
CCAAGAAGGCTCCGGCCAAGCGCAAGGCAACCAAGCGCAAGGCTGCCAAGAAGGCTCCGGCCAAGCGCAAGGCCGCCAAGAAGGCGACCAAGCGCAAGGCCACCAAGAAGGCGGCCAAGAAGGCGCCGGCCAAGAAGCGCCGCAAGGCGACGAAGCGCAAGGCCACGAAGAAGGCGCCTGCCAAGCGGGCGACTAGGCGTACTGCGCGTAAGCGCACCGCGAAGCGGGGCTGAGCCGGAACACGGCAAAGTCGAGGGGCCCGGATCTCAGGATCCGGGCCCTTTTGCGTTACGACTGCGGCTGCGACCGGTGAGAGATCGTCGTTAGAGATCGTCGATGCGGGCGAAGGGTTCGGCGGCGCGCAGTCCGGCCCGCAGACCGTGTGTGCGGGCCTTTTCGTGGAGGCCGCCCACGAAGGCCGCACGTTGGCCGGATGCCCGCCGCTCGTCGGCATCGTCGATATCCATGGTCGACCGCCACTGGCTGCGATGTGCGAGGAGCGCGTCGGCCTTGCGGTCGATGTGACCGTCGACTCGCTCCAGGTGATCGATCCGCTCCGGTTCGAACAACAACAGCGTGGCCGGCCGGTGCGGCGCGAGCTCCTGCTCGGGAAAGAAGTGCGGGTCGCGAGCGGCGACGATCGCCCCGATCGTGAGGAGTCCGGCCTCTCGATGATCCGGGTGGAGCCGGTACGACCGCCAGGGATCGTGGCCGAGGATCACGTCGGGACGCACCTCACGGATGACCGCGCAGGCCCGCGCGCGAGTCGTGAGGTCGTTCGCGAGCTCACCGTCGACGCGGTCGAGGAAGTGCACGCCCGACGCGCCGAGGATCTTGGCCGCGTCCCGCTGCTCGGTCTGGCGCGTCGTGACGAGGTCGGCGAGATCGGCATCCGGATCCCACGTTCCCTTCGAGCCGTCGGTGCAGATGCACAAATGCACCGTGGATCCCGAATCCGCCCATTTGGTCAGTGCACCGCCGCAACCGAACTCGATGTCGTCCGGGTGGGCACCGATCGCGAGCACACGCGGCGGAACCGCGAGATCGATGCTGACGGTCACGGCGCGGTCTCGCGCTCACGCGCCAGCGCTTCGAGATCGGACGCGTCGTCGACGTCGAACCCCAGGGCTCGATCCCGTACGACACGCACGTCGAGACCACAACGCCGTGCCTCCGCGACGTGGCGCGCACACGAGCCGGGACCGTAGGCGAACGCGAACTGGGCGGCGCTCGGAATGGCCAGCACCGGATTGCCGTCGTCCCGGTGATCGGGCACGACGACCGCGACGGGCGCGTCACCGTCGTCGGCGATGCCGTCGAGGGCGGTTGCGAGCGGGAGATCGGCGTGCATCACGACGACGCGGCCGAGCCCGCGGTCACGCACCCATTGCCGGCCGGCCGCGGCCGCGAGGTCGAGGGAGCCGGGGTCGGAGACCGAGGCGAGACCGAGCGCGCTGGACCACGAGATGACCTCCGGCGCGCTCGACACGATCACTATCGGTCGCGAGCCGGCGGCGGCAACGACGCGCTCCGCCATCGTGCGCGTGAACGCGCGACGCGCGTCGTCGTCGAGCGCGTCGGCCAGGCGGGCCTTCCCTCGCGCGAACGACCGCAGCGGGACGACGACGCCTGCAGTGTGGGAAGGGCGCCGGGCCGACATGGCCTGCGTATGCTACCGAGCGTGGACCCCGTCTACTCCGTCGCGAAGGGCGTGTTCTGGCCTTGGTTGCGGTGGGGCCTGCGCTGGACGATCGAGGGTGAGCACAACATCCCCACCTCGGGGCCCGTCGTGCTGGCGAGCAACCACGTCTCGTATCTCGATCCGCTGACGCTCGCGTGGGTCGCCGACCGGCGCGGCCGCCACGTGCGGTACCTCGCGAAGGCCGAGCTCTTCGACAAGCCCGCCTTGGGGACGCTGCTGCGCGGGGCGCACCAGATCCCCGTTCGGCGGGGCCGGGCCGACGCGGCCGACGCGCTCGACGCGGCCGTCGACTCGTTGCGCGGCGGCGAGTGCATCGGCGTGTTTCCCGAGGGGACGATCTCCGAGGATCTCGAGCCGATGGTGGCCAAGTCGGGAACGGCTCGCCTCGTAAAGCGGGCAGGCGTCGCGATCACCCCGGTCGGCCTCTGGGGCACGCACCGGATCCTCACGAAGGGCCGCAAGCCCGAGTGGCAGTGGGGGATCGAGCAAACCGCCGTGATCGGCGAGCCGATCGTGCCCGGACCCGACGAGCACGTGAAGCAGACAACCGATCGGATGATGGCCGCGATCATCGAGTGCGTCGCGCGTGCACGCGAGTTGTACCCGGCGCCGAGCGCGGTCGAGGTTCCGTGGTGGTGGCGCGACCCCGACACCGCGAGCGCGCACCGGAGAACTGCGTGACCCGGGTTGCCGTGATCGGGGCCGGGTCCTGGGGCACGGCGGTCGCCGCGATCGTGAGCCAGAACGCTCCCACCACGTTGTGGGCGCGCCGCGAGCAACTCGCGGCGGGTATCGACACCGAGCACCGGAACCCCGACTACCTGCCCGGCATCGAGCTCCCCGCCGAGCTCCGTGCGACGGCCGACGTGGCGGTTGCGTGCGAAGGCGCCGACGTCGTGGTGTTCGCGGTGCCGTCGCACGGGCTCCGCGCGGTGCTGGCCGAAGCCCGGCCGCACGTGGCGCCGGGTGCGGCGATCGTGAGCCTGGTCAAAGGGATCGAACAGGGCACGCTCCGGCGCATGACCGAAGTGATCGCGGAGGTGCTCGTCGATCACGATCGTGATCACATCGGCGTCCTCACGGGGCCGAACCTCGCGCGCGAAGTGGCGTCCGGCCAGCCGACGGCGTCGGTCGTCGCGATCGCCGACGCCACGGTCGCCGACGCGTTGCAGCGCGTGTTCTTCGCCCCGACGCTGCGCGTCTACACGAACCCCGACGTCGTCGGCTGCGAGATGGCCGGCGCGCTGAAGAACGTTCTCGCGATCGGCGCCGGGATCGCCGACGGCCTGGGCTACGGCGACAACACCAAGGCTGCCTTGATCACACGCGGTCTCGCGGAGCTCGCGCGACTGGGAGTGGCGCTCGGCGGTGAGCCGCTGACGTTCGCGGGTCTCGCGGGTATGGGCGATCTCATCGCAACGTGTGCGAGCCCGCAGAGCCGGAATCGTCACGTCGGCGTCGAGATCGGCCGCGGCCGCGCGCTCGACGACGTCGTGAGCGAGATGAACATGGTCGCCGAAGGTGTGAAGACGACTGCCGCCGTGCTCGAGCTCGCCGAACAGCTCGGAGTCGAGATGCCGCTGGCGGCGTTCGTGGGTCGCGTCCTCTACGACGGCGCCCGGCCGGCCGAGCTGATTCCCGAGCTCATGATGCGCAAGGCGAAGCCCGAGCTGCACGGCATGAAGTGATCGGCTCGCTCGGCTTACTTGCGTTGGGTCTTGATCAGCGTGAAGTAGGGGGGCACGGCTCCACTCGCACCCAGCGCCGTGTCGAGCGCAAGCAGCACCTCGGCGAACTCGCGTCCCGCCTGCGTGTCCCATAGGGCATCGTGATCGAGTCCCCACCACAGCATGAACGCCATCGCTCCGTAGATCGGCGCGAGCTCGACGTCGCCGAACGCGGCATACAGCGCCGGAAGTATGAGATCCGACTGCACGGCCTCGGTCGGGTCGGCCGCGGCGACGTCGGCCGGATCGGGTTGCGGTAGCTCGGGCCACTGACAGCGCAGCTCGCGAGCGAGTGATCGGTAGAGCACCTTGACGAGGTCGGAGTGCTCGGGCGGAAAGTCGAAGCGTCGGGGTCCGACGTATTCATCGGCGTAGAGAAATCCCCCCGACCTCAAGATGTCGTGCGCGAATTGCACCGTCGCTTCGACGTCGACCGCGTGGTGCAGGCTGCTCACGAACGTGACGAGGCCGTAGTCGCCGCTCTCGGCCTCCAGAAAGTCTCCGCATCGGAGCGTGATCCGGTCTGCTACTCCGAGCTGTTCGGCCCGCGCGGCTGCCGACTCGAGAGAGGTTCCCGACACGTCGCACAGATCGAAGTGCCCGACCGCTCCACTCTTGAGCAACTTGAGCTCGAAGGTCGCGGTGCCGCAGCCGGCCCCTATCGCTCGGTCGACGCGGCCCGGCAAGCGCATCGAAAACCATTCACATGCGTCGGTTGCACCCAGGAGCCGGCGCCGCTGCCTCGCGGCGGCGGGATGCGCCTGCCACTCCGTACGGTTCGCGCTCTCGCCCTCCTTGCAGTACTGGGCGGTCATCTGATCCCAGAACGCGGCGGTCGTCTCCAGGTCGTGTTCGTGGTTGATCGGCGCGGTCAAGAGACGCGCGCCTTCGCATCGGACATCGGCACCTCCACGACGGGTGTGCTCGGCCGGCTGCGAGCTCCGGCGCGGACGAGCGTAATCCGACGCCCCGCTCCGTCGGCGCGTGGCGCCGGCCGGCTCGCCGCGCGGCGACGATGCCCGATCAGCGCGACTTGACGAGTCGGAGTCCCTGCACGGACACGAGCACCGTCGTGGGGATCTGGTGCGGCTTCCCGTTGGTGGCGTGCATCTCCACGCGATTCAGTCCTCGGTGCAGCATCAACGGAATGGCGGTGGGGGTCCGGTTGACTTCGACCTGATATGCCGAGCCGTCGTCGAGCTCGACCGCGATGGAGACGCGATGGCTTCCGGCGTCGTCGCTTCGGCTGAACGTGGGAGCGAGCGACCAGTGCCCGTTGCTCGGGGAGATGATGTCGAGCTCGACCCGGGCCACCCCGATTCCGAATTGGTCCTTGTCGAGCTGGTACGTGTCTTCGGTGCCGTTCGTGGTGGCGCCGGCGGGAAACGCGCGCGCGACGACCGGATGCCCGGCGATCATCGCCGCCACGGTGGGCAGCGGACTGGTGAGCCGGGCCAACGCCCAGTACGAGCCCGGATGCTCGGTTCGCAGCCCGTCGAAGTACCCGGAGAAGGAGATCGCGGTGCCGATGAAACAGCCGTAGAGAATGACTGCTGCGCCCAGGATCGCGATCACGCGGCGTCCCCGTCCGGAGGAGAGCGCGAGCCAACCGATCAGAGCGGGAAGGAGAAAGAACGTCGCGTCGTCGGTCTCGTACCTCATCGTCGTGCCCGGGAGCACAACCGTCAAGAACAGCAGCGTCAGCACTCCGACGCCGAGGATCGCGAGCAGGACCCGCCGCAACTCGCGGAGACCGCGCCGAGCGAAGAGCGCGATCGCGGGAATGCTCGCGAGGATGATCGGCGTGGTTGTCAGCAACCCGCCGGTCATCTCGCCGTGGTAGAAGGACGCAACCGGCCATGGATACGCCGGCGGTGGAGGCAGGGCGATGTACGGAAACGCGTACGTCCATCGCACCGGAGCAACGACGTAGTAATAGAGGTTGGGGACGAGGGTCTTGGCTTGGTACATCGGGACCTTCGTCATCTCGACGGCGCCGAGCGCGTACGTCGCGCCGTTCTGGAGCGGCGACCCGAAGCGTCCGTAGTTGTAGAGCGCGAGCAGGACGAGGATCACCGAGAAGGGCCCGAGCAGGAGGCCGGCGCAGCGATAGGTCGCGGTGCGGCCGGAGTGGTCCCTGCGCACGAGATAGACGAGGAGCGCCACGAGGAAGAGGCCCTCGAAGATCAGGTCGGGACGGCCGCCGATGGCGAGCCCGATGCTCAAGCTGCCGGCGGCGAGTCTCCAACGCCGCAGGGGCCGAACCAGCCCGCCCGATGCGAGCAGGTATCCACCCAGCATCGTGAAGCAGTACGCGCTCGAGATGGCGAGCTCGTACACGTCGGGCCGCCGGAGCAGGAAGGGTGCGACATTGCAGAGCGCCAGCGCCGCGGTTGCGAACGCGAGTTGCCACGTCTTCGTATTCGGCAGGTAGCGATCAACGAGAACGCACAGGAGCGCGACGCAGGCCACCAACCCGACGCAGCAGTAGATGACGACCCCGACGTTGACCGGCAGCGAGCCGTGGTGGAGCAGCCGCCACGGCATGAGCAGGGTCACGACCGGCGTCGGCCCCCACGACAGGTACAAGCGACCCTTGTAGTACGCGAGGTCGTGATACAAGCCCGACCAGAACGCGTTCTGCGCGGGGTCGTAGGGATCCTTCAGGGAGGTGAAGCCCACCGGCGGCCGATCCAGGAGGCTCAAGTGGCCTTTGAGGAACGCGTTGGTGAGCGAGTTGTACGCGTCGGGCAACTTCGCGAGGGAGCCGGTCGCGTACGGGTTGACCTTCTCGGTCGTTCCGGTCCAGACATAGAAGAGCAGCGCGACGAACTGGATCGGCACGAGCGCGAGAAAACGCCGACGGCGGTGTTGTCCGCCGTCTTCTGGCTCGTCGTCGGGGTCCAACGCGGTCCGCACCTCAGGCTCGAACGGCTGCTCTCAGCCCAACAATACGATCCGCGTCGGTCGACCGGGACCGAAGCGGAGAGCACGCTCTTCGCGTAATGAAGCGGAAGCAGGCGTGCGGATAATGCGCAATCTTTCGCGCCGTTTCCCGACGATCATCGTAAGACGATCGAGCCGAGTGGCGCTATGTCCCGTGACCGAAAGTTGCTCGTCGCGCTCAAGCGACGCTGACGACGGTTTCCGACTCCGACTCCGGTCCCACGCGGCGAGGGACGCGGCACACCCGGAATCGCGCGAGCGCGACGATCCACGTCAACGGGTCGCGGATCGGCCTGACCTTCTTGCCCTTGTCGAATCCGCGCGAGTTGTAGCTGATGGGGATCTCGATCGGGCGGTAGCCGCGGCGTACGAGCTTGGCGACGATCTCGAAATCGAAGTCGAACCGGTCGGCGACGAAGTCGAGACCCTCGATGCACTCGGTGCGGAAGACCTTGTACATCGTGAACGGGTCGCGCAGGTTCGTGCCGTACGTGAGATTGAACAGACCGGCAAATGTCCAGTGCGCGGCGTTGAGCACCGCGCTCGTGCGTCTTGCGCCCTCGAACTCCCGCATGGGGCGGCCGGGCTCGTGCCGGCAGCCGAGCACGAAATCGGCGTCGCCGGCGATGATCCGCTCGAGGAGCACCGGGTAGTCGTCGACCGAGTACTCGAGGTCGCCGTCCTGAATGAGGATGACGTCACCTTGCACGTGACGTAATCCGGCACGTACGGCGTTGCCCTTTCCGCGCGGCTCGTCTTGCAGGACGAGCGTCACGCGAGGGTCCGACTCGTAGGTCTGAACTATCTCGCGGGTGCGGTCACGCGAGTTGCTCTCGACGATGATGAGCTGCAGCCGAACGTCGTGGGGGAGCGCGACGTCGAGGACGCGCTTGACCACCTCTTCGATCGTGTCTTCCTCGTTGAACACCGGGAGGACGACGGAGAGCATCCGTACGGGGCGCGGTGACGCAATGGCGTCGTTCCGGCGGCGCTTCGGGGGGAATCGATTCACGCCTCTCCGTTCGTCTGTCCCGAATCCGGGGAAATCTCGCTGTTTGTATCACGAACCGGGCGACGGAACGTGAACCCTCCGCGAGATGTTGCCGCTCACCGTAGGCGGTCCGGCGACCGCGGCGGTCAGGGGACCCTTCCGACCACCAGGACGGAGAGACCGAAGGGGGGTGGGAACTTCTGTTCGATGCGGCGTACCACCGGCACGACGATTCGGTCACACGCGCTGACGGTCAGCTGATCCGACGGCTTCCGACCGAGCACGCGGCTGTAGCCGAACCATCCGACCGCGCCGACCGAATTCACGTACCGCGAGTCGACGACCTCATACCCGGAGTGCTCCATGAGCCGGCACAGCTCGGGCTTGCGATAGCGCCGGAAGTGCCCGATATCGCGGTCGAAGTCGCTGTAGAGCAGCATGAATGCCGGCACGTAGACGACCAGTCGGCCCCCGGGATTCAGGGCTTTGCGAAGGGTGTCCAGTGCGGCCGCATCGTCTTCGATGTGCTCGAGCACGTTCATCATCACGATCGAGTCGTAGCTGCGGTCGGGCACGAATGTGGCCATGTCGAGCCGTTGGACGGTGACGTTGTCGGAGCCGGCGAATCGCTCTTCGAGGACGGCTACGAACTGTTCGGAAATGTCTGAAGCGTCCAGTTTGCGGCCGCGCGCGAGATACTCGGTGAGGTCGCCGCGCCCGGAGCCGATCTCGAGGCAAGTCGGGCCGAGGTGTGGCTCCGCGAGGTCGTACAACCAGGTGTGGTAGTTATCGGCCGACGCGTTGCGCACGAGTCCGAGGTTCATCGGGACCTCGGCATCGTCGAGCGCCGCGGGCACCTTCTGGTTTCGTGATCGTCGCAGTGGCATCGGTCTCGGTTCCTTCGTCGCCGCTCGGCTGGAGTTCGCGCTCGGAGCGCGCGTGAGTCTAGAAGCGCGTGCGAGCGGGCCGGTCGAACGTCGATTCGGGACTCGTCCCGTCGTCTGCTTCTCGCGATTCCGAGCCGACTACGCTTCGGCCGCCGTCGGGAAGGAAGAATCGAGCTGTCTGACGCGAGCGGATCGGCTGATCACACGATTTCAGCCACCGAGCCGAACCCGGAGTCCGCGGTTGCGTCGTCCCGGCGTTCCGGGAACGTCTCGTTGTTCCGTCGTTGTCGAGCCGACGTGGTCGGTGTCACCGTCGTGTGCCTGGTCGTGCTGGTCGGGTATTTCCAGGTGCCCTTCACCGGCAAGACCTTCAGCACCTCGACCTACGTGCTCGGTTACAAGGGATGCGGGTCGCCGCAGGGCGTTTGCCGGTACAACAAGCGCAACGACCCGAGACCCGATGGCGGCGCTTCGGCCTGGCAACTCGAACCCTGGGCGCAGGTCACGCACCGCATCGTCACGAGTGGGCACGTTCCGCTCTGGAATCCCGACGAAGGGCTCGGGACGCCGCTCGCCGCCGACCCACCCACAGCCGCGCTCGACCCGCTCATGCTCGGGATCTTTCTCCATCCCAGCGAGTTGGTCACCGATCTCTCGACGCTTCTCTGGTTGCTCCTGATCGGCGTCGCGGCATACGCCGCGGCTCGCGCGCTGCGCACCGGGCCGGTTGCGGCCACGGTGGCGGGGATCGTCTACGGGCTGTCGGGATGGTTCTTCGCGTACAGCAACAACTGGTTCTTTCGCGTCTACCTGTTCCTGCCGCTGATCATCGCGGCGGTCGAGTGGACGATCCGATCGCGGCGAAGACTCCCGCCCGCGCTGCTCGCAGTCGCGCTCGCCTGGATGGTCCTCGTCGGCATGCCGGAGCCGATGTTCATGTCGGTCGTGGGCGCGGCCGCGTTCACGGTGATTCGTCTGCTCGTCGGCGACAGGGCGGGCAGCCGCCGGCTCGCGGCATTGCGGCTCCTGGGCGCGGGCGCGCTCGGCGTGTTGCTCGCGGCGCCCGCGATCCTCGGGTATCGCGAGTATCTCTCGCTGTCGTTCAACCTGCACCCGTTCACCGGACTGCCACTGCAAACCGACTCTGCGCATCAGCTCGTCGACTGGCTGATGCCGAAGATCACGACCGCGCCGATCAAGGCGCCCTTCGACGATCGTGAGTGGATCGGCGCCGGCGCGGTGCTGCTCGGTGTCATCGCGATGCTCCACCCGCGCGCGATGCGCCGCCATGCCGGGTGGCCGCTCGTCGCGATGGCCGCGGTGGTGGGTCTGCCGATCTACGGCGGGCACCTGGCCTCGTGGACCGGCCACATACCCGTTTGGTCGCAGGTCGGTTGGACGCGCTTCGCGACGCCGGTGCTCGCGCTGAGCGGCGCGTTGCTCGCGGCGATAGGTCTCCAGGTAGTGCTCGACGGCGCGGTGACGCGGCGGCGCGCGATCGGGGCGGTCGGGCTCCTTGCCGCCGCCGTCGCGGTCTTCCTGCGCACCGACCGTCGGGAGCTCGATCTCTGGCACCACGTGTCGTTCCGTGGTGGTTGGCCGCCCGCGCTGCTGACGATCCTCGCGGTGTTCGGCGCCGTGCTGTTCCTGCGGGGGCGCATCGCCGCGCTCGCAATCGCGTGCGTCGTCGTGGTCGAGTTGGTGCTGCTCGTGCCCTTCGGCATCTATGCGAGTCGCGCGAATCCGTATCCGGTGGAGCCCTGGGTCAAGTTCCTCCAGACGAACACCCGAGATGCATCCCGGGTGTTCAGCACCCAGGGATTCCTCTACCCCGACGTGTCGGGCGCCTACGGATTGTCCGATCTGCGAGCTCTCGACGCGCTGTTCCCCCAGCGGTACTGGGACTTCGTCAAGACGTTCGTCTCTCACGGGATCGTCGATCGTTTCACTGCGGTCGATCCCAACGAGTCGGTACCCGACGTTGCCGCGAATCCGATGTTCGACCTCCTGGGTGTTCGCTTTCTCGTGTACCACGACGCGCCCAACTTCGCACCGCCGCCGACCTCGCCGGCCCAGTACCGCATCGTCTACGAGGCCGACGGGATCAAGATCTACGAGAACCTCCACGCCGCGCCGCGCGTGTTCGTCGCCCACGACGTGCACGCGGAGGCCGACGAGAACGCGGCCCCGCAGTACCTCGTGGGCAAGGGCGGCGCGCCCTTTCCCGACGGCTCGGTCGACGTGCGCGGCTTCGATCCTCGATCGAGCGCCGTGATCGAGGCGAAGGCTCCGATCGCGCCGGCGCCGAACTGCCCCGCCCGGACCGCGAGCTACTCGCACATCGTGTCGTACTCGTCGTCGTACGTGAAGATCGCGGTCACGAACAACTGCCCCGGTCTCCTCGTGCTCTCCGACGAGTACTTCCCGGGCTGGTCGGCCTCGGTCAACGGTCACCACGCGCACGTCTACCCGACCGACGTCGCGTTGCGCGGGGTACAGGTGCCCGCGGGACGGTCCACGGTCGAGTTCCGCTACCGGCCCGCGTCCTTCCGCAACGGCGTGATCCTGTTCGCGGTCGGCCTGCTCGTGCTCGCGTTCCTGGCCGCGACCGGGCTCCGCTCGTCGGATCTGTGGGGCCGGCGGCGCGTGGCCCGCGGCGCCCGGACCGATCTGCCCGGCTCCGCGCCGGGCCCGCCTTCTCCGGATCCGGTCGGGCCGGTTACCGTTCCCGACGGCTGAAATAACGTAGGCGCGTCGCCAGGCCTGACGACGATCCTCGACGGCACGGGACCCATACGTGATCAATCTCGGCGTGCTGGGAAACGGCGCACTGGCGACCGTCGACGATCGGGGCGTGGTCACGACCGGCGACCTCTCGCTCGACTGGTGGGTCGGCGCCGATGACCGGTGGCACGTGCCCGCGACCGAGGCCACGACGCGCCAGCGCCGGGTCGGTCCGGCGCCCGTCACCGAGACGTTCGTGCGCGTGCCGGGCGGCGAAGTCGTGCACCGCGCCTACGGCGCCGCGACGGCAAGCGGCGCGATGACCGTCGTCGAGGTGGAGAACGCGTCACCGGTGCCGCTCACCGTCGCGCTCGTCGTGCGCGTCGAGCGCCGAGGCCGGGTCGAGATCGACGGCCCGGTAGTGCGCGTCGACGGCGCGCCCGTGATGGTCGCGTCGCGTCCCGCCCGCGCGTGGGCGACCGGCCCCGCGGTGGCCGAGGTCGTGATGAGGGGCGACGCGCGCACCGGCCCCGTCGACGTGCACGTCGCGCCGGTCGAGATCGCGTTGTTGTTCCCGGTGCCGCACCGCACCTGCGTGCGCGCGGCGTTCGGCGATGTCCGCGCCGACGATCCGACCGCAGTGCGGGATCTGCCCGACGCGGGCGCCGTCGCGCGCGGTTGGGAGCGGCAACTCGAGCGCGGGCTGCAAGCGCAGTTGCCGGCGCCGGTCGGCGAGTCGGTCGACGCGGCGCGGGCCGATCTCCTGCTCCTCTCGAAGCGAGAGCCGGATGTCGTCGCGGCGCTCGAGGACTGGGGCTTCGACCACGAAGCGGCGCTCGGTTGGGCAGGGCTGGGTTGGCGGGCGCGGCGGCGCGCACATCGTCGAGTACACGACGCGGATCCGTGGGCGGCGGTGCGCGCGACCGATGCCCGACTCGACCCCGCCGGATTCCTCTCGGCGTTGCGACGCGTGCTGGTGCGCGAGCAGCCGGCGGCGATCGAGCTGTTGCCGGGATTCCCGGCGGACTGGCTCGGTCAGTCGCTCACCGCCGAGTCCTTGCCCCTGCACGCCGGGCCCGTGTCGTTCGCGGTGCGCTGGCACGGCGCCCGGCCCGCGCTGTTGTGGGAGGCGCCGAGCGGTGTCGCCCTGCGCGCGCCGGGGCTCGACCCCGCGTGGGCGTCGAACGAGTGTGCGGGCGAGGTGCTCTTGTCGGAGCCGCCGATGTCACTGCTCCCGATGGGCACGCAAGCGCGGTCGGCCGGTGAGCCCGTGGACGCTCCGGGACAGTTCTCATGAGTGATGACGACGCGGCGGCCGACGACACGTTCGGCGACAACGACGACTTCGTCGCGTCGGGACTCTACGACCCGTGCGCAGCCGACGCGGAGGAGCGGCTCGCACTCCTGACCTACCTCACGGACGAGATCGGCGTGTCGATCCCGGAGCTCGTTCACGCCGAGGAAGTCGGTGGCCTGCTGAGCCTGGCCGCGGTCCGAAGCTTGCGACCCGACGGCGAGCGATGGACGCTTTCCGAGGTCGCGACGCGTGTCGGCGTCGAGCCCGATTTCGCGGCCGCCATTTGGCGCGCGGCCGGCTTCGCCGACCCGCGACCGTTCGAGCGGCGCTTCGACCTCGGCGACGTCGCGGTGTTCGAGCTCGTTCGCGACCTGACGACCCTCGTCGGACGCGACCACAGTCTCCAGCTCCTGCGCACGATGGGGGAGTCGATCACCCGGATCGCGGAGGCCGAAGTTGCCCTGTTGCGCTCGAACATCGAAGCCCCGCTCGTCGCGCAGGGTCAGTTCGTCGACGTCGCGCGCGGGTACGCCGCCGCGGCCGCCCGGCTCTTCCCGCGCATCACCGAAGTGATCGACGTGTTCCATCGCCGTCAGATCGAGCTCATCGGTCGACGGTACAGCGACGTGAGCGCGCCGACCTCTGCGGTGAACGTCGTCGAGCTCGCAGTGGGGTTCGCCGACATCGCGGGATACACCGGGCTGTCGCATCGTCTCGATCCATCGGAGCTCGCGGCGATGCTCGCACGCTTCGAGGCGACCACCGGCGACGTCATCGCGGCCGCGGGCGCCAATGTCGCCAAGCGCATCGGCGACGCGGTGATGTTCGTCACCAACGCTCCGGGGGTCGCCTGCGCGCTCGCCCTCGCACTGATCGAGGAGTGCACGCGCGAGCGACTCCCGAAGCTGCGCGTCGGGCTCTCCGTCGGCGAAGTGATCGTCCGCCAAGGTGACTTCTACGGCCCGACCGTGAACCTGGCGGCGCGGCTGGTCGCGTCAGCCGAGCCGGGCACCGCGCTGGCCGACGCCGCGCTGCACAGCCGCCTCTCTCGCGTGCGCGCGGGCTACGGCTTCGTCCCCGCCGGCAAGTTCCAGCTGACCGGCTTCGACGAGCCCGTCGAGGTCTTCCAACTGCTCCGCTGACACACCCCCCTTGCGAACCGGCGTCAACATGGCATCTCATGCATGCCAAACTGACGCCGGTTGACGGTTGGTCAGCTGAGTTGGAGGGTGCAGATCTGCCAGGGTTGCAGCTCGAGCGTGCCGTCGAACGGCGCGACGGGGCGGCCCTGGAGGTCGATCACCCAGCCGCGGGCCGGTGCGCCGTCGCGGTCGATGCCGACCGGACCGGGATCGGCCGCGGTGCGGAAGACGCGGACGACGAGGCCGCCGGGAGTCCGCAGCACGGCCGACACCTCGGCGCCGTCGACGCGCAGCGCGGCGCCGTGCGCGGGGAGTGTCGGTGACGCGGCACCGGGCGCGCGCGTCCGCTCGAACGGCACGAGCAGCGCGTCGGCCGTCGCGTAGCAGTCACCCGCGCGCCACTCGCCGGAGTGGAGCAGCACGGCATACTCCGCCCGTTGGGGGCCGAGGAGTTGCGCGCCGGCGACGGGCACGGTCGGACCGGCCGGATTCGGGCGCAGCGCGGGTTCCGACCGCGAGAGATAGCCGACCGATCGCAAGAGCGTGAGCGCGATCTCGGTCCCGTCGCCCACCACTTCGTACTCCAACAGGCCGTCGTGCACGAGCGCGAGGCCGACCGAGCCGTCCGACGCGTCGACGAAACGCCGCGACGGGAACGTCGGGAGCCCGGGTTCGTGCGTGCCGCCCTCGGCGGTGAGCTCGCGGTGCACGACCGCGAACGCGCACTCCGCGTCGGACCCGACGACGCGCGCCGGCAGTGGGAAGTGCGCACGGAGCCGGTGGTCGCGTGCGGGGTTGTCGAGTTCGTGCGCGACGCGGAGGAACCGCTCGCCGGCGCGGAGCTCGAGCGTGGTCGTGACGGTTGCCGCGACTGTTTCGGCACTGCGCGCCGGACACGAGCGCAGGTCGCCGACCGCGTGCGCGGGCCACGTGTAATCGGACTCGATCCGCACGCGCGCGCGCACCGGACCGTGCTCGAGCGTGACGACGCGGACGGCGTCGGGCGCGTCGACGATACGGTCGGCATCGGGCGGCGAGTAGTTGTACGTGTCGCCGCCGTCACCGCCGTCGACCAGCCGGCCGAGACCGGCGACGCGCGGTCCGCGATCGACCTCCATGCTGTACGTGCCGTCGGCGGCGTCGATCTCGACTCGTACGTGCTCGTTGGCGAGCGTCCGCTCCGTCGCGGTGACCGTGCCCGCTGGTTGCTCGACGCCGGCCGGGTCGGTCGCGGTGAAGCTCGACCAGCCGAAGCCCGGGACCTCGCCGGCGTCGAAGATCACCCGGCGCAACGGCGCCGCAAGCAGGCGCAGGCTGATCGTGGCGCCCTGCGCCCCGAGGCCGAGCAGCCGCTCGCGCAGCGCCGAGAGGTCGCGAGGCGGGTCGCCCGGCCCGGCTTCTTGCAGCACGATCTCGTGGTACTCGCCGCGGTCGGCGATGCCGTACGACGACATCGTGCGGCCCGCGAACTCCGTGCCCCGCATGAGGTCGACGACCCAGCGCGCCTTCTCGCCCGTCACCATGGTGGCGAAGACCTCACCGTTGATCTCGCCGACGGTCTGCGTCGGCCGCGCGGCACCCGACGGATCGACGACGTGCGCGGGACCGTTGCCGGGCAACGTGATCTCGACGATCCCCGTTCGTGCCCGCGCGGTCGGGTTGACCACGATCGTCGCGCCGCGCTCGGCGTCGACACGCGCGGCCAGCGACTGCACCGCGTCGCGTGTCAGGCCGTCGCCGATCTGACGCGCCTCGCGATACCTCACGAGCACCTGATCGACGACTTCGTCGGTGCTGCACGCGCACGACGAGTCGTGCGCGCTGTTGCACACGAGGGTGCGCCACGCGAGGTCGGTGAGCGCGAAGGGATACTGCTCGGGATCGACGAACAATGCGTTGAGCGGCTCGGCGCGCCGCTCCAGGGAGCGTTCGGCCGCGGCGCACGCGCGGTGCACGTCGACGCGGTTCGAGCCGACGCCCATGAGCAGGTTCGCGCGCGCTCCCGATCGGAGCTCGCCGTGGACCGTGACGAGGCCGTCGGTCGGCTGTTCGGGCAGGTACTCCGCGAGCGACGTCACGACGAACCGGTAGTCGTGTTGGGTCGCGTTCGCCTCGGCGACCACGGTGCCGAGCCACGGCTGCGGCATCTGGTGATCGGTGCCGTTCATGAGGAGCATCGATCCGAGCCGGGCCGGGCCGAGCTCGTGCTCGTAGTCGAGCGCGCGCAGCACGAGGCTCTCGGCGTCGCGCGGGAGGTCGCGCCCGTTGGAGTACGAGCCGAAGAGGTACTCGGCGCGAACGCGCGAGCCGTCGGGCGCCTCCCACCAGAACGCGGTGTGCTCGACTGCGGCCGGCACGCCTCTCCACACCACCGCGTGCTCCATGCCTGCGAGCCGGATGATCTGCGGCATCTGCGCGACGTGGCCGAACATGTCGGGGAGGTAGCCGATCTGCATCACGCCGCCGAACTCGGACCCGCGGGCGATCCCGTACTGGAGGTCACGGATCAGGGTCTCGCCCGACACCATGAACTCGTCCATCAGCACCATCCACGGGCCCACCGAGATCCGGCCGGCCGCGCCCAACCGCTGCAGCGCGGCTCGCGCTTCCGGTCGTATCTCGAGGTAGTCGTCGACCACCACCGTCTGCCCGTCGAGCAGGTAGCGCGCGTACGAAGGGTCGGCCTCGAGCATCGGCAGCAACGTGTCGAGGAGCTTCACGAGCCGCATCCGGAACGTCTGGAACGGCTCGTACCACTCCCGGTCCCAGTGTGTGTGCGGCACGATCGCGACAGTGAGTGGCCGTTCGGTGGTCACGAACCCGTTCCTCCGATCCATCGGTACCCGATGCCGGGTTCGGTGAGTATCAAACGCGGTCGGGCCGCGTCGTCGCCGAGCTTCTTGCGAAGCTGGCCGACGTAGACCCGCAGGTAATTGCTCT